>CACZTH010000160.1 GCA_902784035.1 uncultured Eubacteriales bacterium | reverse complement strand
GCCGTGAAGGACATGAAATGCCCCCGCGCGAACCCCCTCCTGTCCCGGGCACCGATCTGGATCGACAGGTAGGCCCCCGCTCCCATGGACAGACCCAGGACGATGGAATTCAGCAGGATCATCAGCGTATAAGCCGACCCCACCGCCGCCAGGGCCGTCTTCCCCACGAACCTGCCCACGATGATGGTATCCGCCAGATTGTAGCACTGCTGCAGCACGTTCCCGGCCATGAGCGGGACCGAAAAACGGACCAGTCCCGACACGATGTTCCCCTGTGTCAGGTCGACGGTCCGTTTCGACGGTTTCGTCCTTAATTCGTCCTCCAATACAGCCCCCTTTCGGAACTGGCAGAAAAATATTCCGAGTACGCGGCCGCCCTCCCGCCGGAGTCCGCGGGGTTCCGGCTGGTCAGAAACACGCTGAAGCCCACGATGCTCAGTCAAAGGGAAAGCCGAAATACGGGCCCTTCGCCGCCTCCGCCAGGGCGGCCTCCAGGTCCGCCGGGCCCAGAATCATCCCCTGCGTCTGGGTCCGCACCTTCTCCGGCGCCCGCCCGCCCTCTTTTCGCTCGCTCCGGACCGGAGCCCGCCAGAAGCAGGCCTGGAGGCCGAACCGATCGATGGCCGCCCTGGCGATCTTCATCGCGGTCAGCGGCGACCCCGGCCGGACCAGGACTTCCTGGAGCAGAGGCCTGCCTTCCTCCTCTTCGCCCAGAACCGCGCAGGCCTCTCCCTCATTCACGAGGTAGAGGCTGTCCTCCCCGGCGCTGAAAAGCCGGACCAGTTCCAGAGCCCGCGGGCTCAGCCGGATGTGGGGCCGGTCCCGGAGCAGGTCCTCTCTGACCGCCTGGTAGTCCGCCGCCGGGATCTTCTCGAAGTGGACTTCTGGGCTCTCCCCGGCCGCCGGCGCCCCGGCGGGCGCCTCCCGGCCGGCCATGACCATCCCGGTCCGAACCTGGAAGAAGGGCTGGTACCCTATAGGCCGGTAGAAATCGACCAGGCTCTCCTCCGCCGGAGAAAGGACAGAAACAGCGCCCGCCGCCTGTGCCCGCTCCGCCGCGAACGCGGTGATAGCCGCGCCCGCGCCCCTGCCCCGGGCGGCGGGATCTGTGCAGATGGCGTAACTGACCAGAGCCGGAGCGAGAAGGGTCCCTCCAGCCGGACCGCCCTCTTCTCCCGGCGCCACCAGATCCCCCATCCGGAACTGGGTGAGGCCGGACAGAAGACGCTCGCCCTCATAGAGCCCATAGGCCGAAATCTCCCCCGGGAAATTCAGAAAGAATCCGTCGATCAGCACCTGCTCATCCTCAAAGACCCTGGCCCAGAGTCTGTCGAAGGCAGCCGGCCGGTTTCCGGCTTCGAAAATCCGGATCTCTCTGTTTCCTCCCATAGCTGCTCCTTTCCTGCCCCGAAACTACTGTCCATTGTAACATTCTTTTTCGCGTTCAACACATGAACAAGCGAAAACGGCCGTATCCACCGGAATGATCCTGGCCGAAAGCCTGATCCCGATGAATACAGCCGTATTACGTTATTTCCCATCCGAGGCGGGGAGCCCGCCGGCCCCTCTACAGCCTGGCCAGAAGAGCGTCAGTGAACTGCTCGCCCGTGGCGCCGTCCTCATGGCCGGTCAGGACCACCTTCTCCGGTCCGTTGGCGACCTCTTCCAGGGCCTTCTCCAGCTTATCCGCCCGATCGCTGAAGCCGATGTGGCGAAGGAGCATGGCGGAAGCCTTGATCAGACTGGCCGGGTTGGCGTAAGCGCCCCGGCCGTCCTCGATCATCCGGGTCGCGGACCCGTGGATGGCCTCGAACATGGCGTACTCGTCGCCCAGGTTGGCGCTTCCCGCCGTCCCTACGCCGCCCTGGATCTCGGCGGCCTCATCAGTGATGATGTCCCCATAGAGATTGGGCAGGACGAAGACCTGGAAGTCCGACCGCCGGGTCTTATCCAGGAGCTTGGCGGTCATGATGTCGATGTACCAGTCTTCCAGCTTGAGGTCCGGGTAATCCATGGCCACCTCATGACAGATCCGGGAGAAGTTCCCATCTGTCTTCTTCATGATGTTGGCCTTCGTAACGATCTCGATATTCGTCTTCCCATTAGCCGCGGCGTACTCATAAGCCGCCCGGGCGATCCGCCGGGTCCCCAGGTCCGTGGTAACCTTAAAATCCACGGCAAGCTTGCCGGGGAGCTCGATCCCCTGGCTGCCTAAGGCGTACTCGCCCTCCGTGTTCTCCCGGAAAAAGATCCAGTCGATTCCCTCCTCCGGCAGCTGGACAGGCCGGACATTCGCGTACAGGTCCAGCTGCTTGCGGAGCATCACGTTCGCGCTCTCCAGGCTGCCGCCCTTCGGAGTGGTGGTCGGGCCTTTCAGCAGGACATCGCAGGTCTTGATCTTCTTCAGCACATCCGCCGGCACCGCCTCCATGGTCTCCAGCCGCCGTTCCAGCGTCAGCCCGTCGATCATGACCAGCTCGATTCTTCCGGTCCGGAGCTCAGCCTCCAGAAGATGCTCCAGAACCCGGACCGCCTGCTCCGAGATGGCCGGGCCGATTCCGTCGCCGGGGCAGACCCCGATCCGGATCTTCGGAAGCCTGGTGAAGTCCTTTTTGCCCTCAGCCTGTTCCATCCGGAGCACCCGGTTCAGCTGCTCCAGCAGCAGATTGCGGAACTGGCCGGTGGCGTCGCTCACATCCGCCATCTCGCCCATCTCCTTCCGGCCAAGATCGATGATGTCCTTAACGGTCGCGTCTTTATCTAAGATTGCCATGCCTGATTATCCCCTTCCTGGTGATTATCCTCGTCCGGCGCGGTCATCCTGGACCCCGCCGGGCGCCTGTATCCGTTCGTTATTTCCCCTGGGCGGCGACATACTTCAGCAGTCCGCCCGCCCGAAGCATGCCCTTCTGCCGTTCGGTGAAGGAGCCCTTCAGGGGGATTTTCACGCCGCTGGCGTCCTCCAGCAGGAAGGAGCCCGTCTCCAGACCCTCCTGGATATGGGTGATCTGAAGCTGGTCGCCCTGGCTCAGCTTGTCATAATCCGCCGGGTCCTCGAACGTCAGGGGAAGGATGCCCGCGTTGATCAGGTTGGCCGCGTGGAGCCGGGCGAAGCTCTTCGCCACCACCGCCCGGACGCCCAGGTAGAGGGGCACCAGGGCAGCGTGCTCTCTCGAGGAGCCCTGTCCGTAGTTCTCACCGCCCACGATCAGGCTCCGGCCAGCCGCCTTCGCCCGCTCCGGGAAGCTGGGATCCACCACCTCGAAACAGTACTGGGACAGGTGGGGCACATTGGACCGGTAGGGCAGGATCTTCGAGCCCGCCGGCATGATGTGGTCCGTCGTGATGTTATCCCCCACCTTCAGGACCAATTCCCCTTCCAGGCTGTCCCCTAAGGGATCGCCCACCGGACATTCTTTAATGTTGGGTCCCTTCAGGATCTCCACCTGGTCAGCCTCTTCCACCGGCGCCGGGTCGATAACGGCCGAGTCGTCGATGCGGAAGGCCTCCGGCATGGTGACGTCCGGGGCTTCGCCCAGGGTCCGGGGATCCGTGATGTAACCGGTCAGAGCTGAGGCGGCCGCTGTCTCCGGGGAGACCAGGTAGACCTGGCCGTCCTTCGTGCCGGACCGGCCTTCGAAGTTCCGGTTGAAGGTCCGGAGGGACACGCCGGCGGAATTCGGGGAGAAGCCCATGCCGATGCAGGGACCGCAGGCGCATTCCAGGAGCCTGGCGCCGGCGGACAGGATGTCCGTCAGGGCGTCGGCGTCCGCCAGCATGGTCAGAACCTGCTTGGATCCCGGCGACAAAGACAGGCTGACGCTGGGCTGGATGGTCTTCCCTTTCAGAATACCCGCCACCTTCAGGAGATCATAGAAGGAGGAGTTGGTGCAGCTCCCGATGCAGACCTGGTCCACCTTCACGTCGGACAGGGAAGCCACGTCCACCACCTTATCCGGGCTGTGGGGGCAGGCGATCTTCGGCGTCAGCGTATCCAGATCGATATGGATAATCCGGTCGTACACGGCGTCCGGGTCGCTGGCGAGGGGCACGTAGTCCCGGCCCCGGCCCTCCGCCTCCAGGAAGGCTTTCGTCACCTCATCAGAGGGGAAAATGGAGGTGGTGGCCCCCAGCTCGGTCCCCATGTTGGTGATGGTGGCCCGCTCGGGGACAGACAGGGTCTTCGCGCCCGGGCCTCCCCACTCGATGATGGCGCCGACCCCGCCCTTCACGGACAGGATCCGGAGGATCTCCAGGCTGATGTCCTTCGCGGTGACGAAGGGCTGAAGATGACCGGTCAGTTCCACCTTAAACATCTTCGGCATGTTGATGTAATAGGTACCGCCTCCCATGGCCACCGCCACGTCCAGGCCGCCGGCCCCCATGGCCAGCATGCCGATCCCACCGCCGGTGGGCGTATGGCTGTCCGACCCGATCAGGGTCTTCCCGGGCTTGCCGAACCGCTCCAGGTGAACCTGGTGGCAGATGCCGTTTCCCGGCCGGGAGAACTTCAGGCCGTGCTTCTTCGCCATGGACTGGATGAACCGGTGGTCATCGGCGTTCATGAAACCGGACTGCAGGGTGTTATGGTCGATATAGGCGACGGAGAGCTCTGTCCTCACCCGGGGGATCCCCATGGCCTCGAACTCCAGATAGGCCATGGTGCCTGTAGCGTCCTGCGTCAGGGTCTGATCGATCCGAAGGCCGATTTCCCGGCCGGGGACCATTTCCCCTTCCACCAGGTGATCCCGGATGATTTTCTGCGCGATCGTAAGTCCCATATTAGCTTCCTTTCCCTTTGGCCGTCCGCAGGGGAGAATCAACAAAAGACCCTCCCGTCAGACGATCTCTATTTCTCTACCGTTACCTCCAGGGCGTTCTGGAAGGCATTGGCCACATGAATCTGCAGGGCCTCCTCCACCGCGTCAGGATCATGGGCAGCCAGGGCATCATAAATGGCCCGGTGCTCCCCCACCGACTGGACCGCCCGGCCCTCATGCTGCTCCAGGGAAGCCCGCCGGTACCGCATCACCTTATGGTGAATGGGGCTCAGGACCCGGTTCAGAACCCGGCTGCCGCTGGCCTTATAGATGGTGTCGTGGAAGCGGGTGTCCAGGTCCCGGACCTTCTCGATGTCTCCCTTCTGGACATAGAATTCCTGCTGATCCAGCAGGTCATCCAGGAGCTTCAGGGTCTCGTCGTCAATCTTCTCAGCCGCCCGCCGCATGGCCAGGGCCTCGACCCGGCTCTTCACCTCATAGACGTCCCGCATGTCCTCATTCGTCATGCCGACCACGATCGTTCCCTGGGGGGTCTCCTCCACCAGGTCCTCTTCCTCCAGGCGGCTGATGGCCTCACGGACCGGCGTCCGGCTCACCCCCAGGTCCTCGCAGAGCATCTTCTCGCTGATGTACTGCCCCCTGGCATAGGTTCCGCCCAGGATCTGCTTCTCCACTGTTTCGAAGACCCTGTCAGCCAGGGAGATGTTCTTATAAGAGATCATTATTTCACCTCCTGATCATCGCTGCCGCTCTGACCGCCCTTCAGGGGCGCGCCGCCGCGGAGCTCGTTGATCTTCGCCACCAGTTCCTTCCGGGCCAGGACCGTGGTCCGGCCATCGGCGTACATCTCATCTACCCATTCCTTCAGCTCCATCACCAGGGGATCATCCTTCTGGACCATCTCGTCTCCCTCCAGGTCATAGTACTGGTTGATCCAATAGGCGATGCCGGCCAGGCCGCTGGTCTTGCTCACAGCAACCCCGGGCTTCCGGTTCAGGATCTTCTTCGTGTTGAAGATGTTGTAGATCTCTTCGTCCTTAATCAGGCCGTCAGCGTGGATGCCCGCCCGGGTGACGTTGAAGTTCTCTCCCACGAACGGGGTGTTCGGCGGAATTTCATATCCGATCTCGTCCTCGAAATAGCGGGCGATCTCCGTGATCACCGTGGGATCCATGCCGTCCATGGACCCTCTCAGGGAGGCGTACTGGAAGACCATGGCTTCCAGGGGGACATTTCCGGTCCGCTCGCCGATCCCCAGGAGGGAGCAGTTTACGGCGCTGCAGCCGTAGAGCCAGGCTGTGGCCGCGTTCGCCACGCCCATGTAGAAGTCATTGTGACCGTGCCACTCCAGAAGCTCGCTGGGCACACCGGCATAATGCTGGAGGCCGTAGATAATGCCCGCCACGCTCCGGGGCAGGGCCGCCTCTGTGAAGGGAACCCCGTAGCCCATGGTGTCGCAGGCACGGATCTTCACGGGGATTCCGGTCTCCTCCGACAGCTTGTGGATCTCATTCACGAAGGGGACCACGAAGCCGTAGAAGTCGGCCCGGGTCACATCCTCCAGGTGGCAGCGGGGAACCAGGCCGGCGTCGAAGGCGTCCCGGATGGTGGCCAGGTAATAGTCCACCGCCTGCCTGCGGGTCATCCGCAGTTTCTTGAAGATGTGATAGTCACTGCAGGAGACCAGGATGCCCGTCTCCTTAATGCCGATGTCCTTCACCAGCTTGAAATCCTTCTTCGAAGCCCGGATCCAGGTGGTGACCTCCGGGAAGGTATAGCCCAGGTCCATACACTTCTCCACGGCCTCCCGGTCCTTCTTCGTATAAACGAAGAACTCCGACTGGCGGATGATCCCGTAGGGGCCGCCCAGCCTGGCCATCAGCTTATACAGGTCCACGATCTGCTTGACCGTGTAAGGGGCCATGGACTGCTGGCCGTCACGGAAGCTGGTATCCGTGATCCAGATGTCCTTCGGCATATTCAGGGGCACCCGCCGGTGGTTGAAAGCGACCTTCGGCACATCGTCATAATTGTAGATGTCCCGGTACAGGTTCGGCTCCTCCACATCCTGCAGGGTATACCGGTAGCTGGACTGCTCCAGCAGATTGGTCTTATCAGATGTTGTCAGCATATCCTCACCTCATTGCACAGAAATGAAAACCATCCGTATGAACGTATACAAGTATATATCCATCTCTTGTATACGTCAATATTATACACAAAAAAACGGCAGATACCTTATGGCATCTGCCTAAATTTCGCGGATTCGCGTATGAGAAAACGCACAAATTCGTCCGACCCTATTCCCCGATCACTTCCAGCAGGAGGGGCGGTTCGGCCGGCTGGTCTTCTGTAAGGACAAAGGCGTCCTGGAGAACCGGACGGGCCGCCTCGGCTTTCTCTTCGTCCTCGGCCCAGAGGAGGGCCAGGACCTCTCCCTTCCGGACCGGGTCCCCCACTTTCCTGGCCAGCTCGACGCCGGCGCCGGGATCGATCTCGTCGTCCTTCGTTTCCCTGCCCGCGCCGGCCAGGCGGGCGGCGACGCCCACCGCCTCGGCCCGGACCTCGCTCACGAAGCCGTCCGCCTGGGCCCGGATCTTCCGCCGGGCGGCGGAAATGGGAAAGAGGGCCGGGTCGTCGATGACCCGGGGGTCTCCCCCCTGCGCCTCGATCAGCTCCCCAAGCTTGGCCAGGCCCTGACCGGACGCCAGGGCAGCCTTTGTCATCCGTTCTCCCTCTTCATAGTTTGGCGCCGCGCCGCCCAGACAGACCATCCAGCCAGACAGGAAGACGCAGAGGTCGGTCAGATCCTTCGGGCCCTCCCCCTTCAGAGTCCGGATGGCCTCCTTCACCTCCAGGGCGTTCCCGACCGCGAGGCCCAGGGGCTGGTCCATGGCGGTCACCGCGGCCACGGTCCTCTTTCCGGCGGCCCGTCCCACGCCGCACATGAGCTCGCCCAGCTCCCGGGCCGCCTGCCGGTCCTTCATGAAGGCCCCGCCGCCGCACTTCACGTCCAGCAGGATGGCGTCGCTTCCCGCCGCCAGCTTCTTACTCATAATGCTGGAGGCGATCAGGCTCATGTTTTCCACCGTCCCGGTCACGTCCCGGAGGGCGTAGATCTTCTTATCGGCCGGCGCGATGACCCCGGTCTGTCCGGTGACGGCGATCCCGATCCGGTTGACCTGGTCCCGGAAGGCCTCCTCGGTCAGGGCAGTCCTGAAACCGGGGATGGAGGCCAGCTTGTCGATGGTCCCGCCGCTGAAGCCCAGGCCACGGCCGCTCATCTTCGCCACCGGAACCCCGCAGGCCGCGGCCAGAGGCCCGGCGATCAGCGTCGTGGTATCCCCCACGCCGCCGGTAGAATGCTTGTCCACTTTCACCCCGCGGATGCCGGACAGGTCCAGGCGGTCCCCTGACCGGAGCATGGCGTCGGTCAGGGCCACAGTCTCCTCCCGGTCCATCTTATTCAGGTAGATGGCCATGAGCAGGGCCGCGGTCTGGTAGTCCGGGATGGCCCCGGCGGCGCAGCCCTTCACGAAATATTCGATCTGCTCCCGGGACAGCTTCCCGCCATCCCGCTTGGTGATGATGATGTCCTGCATGTCCATGGTCCGCCTCATTTCAGGATTTCAGAGAGGAAGCTCTCACCGATGGCGGGGGCCGGCGCGCCCAGATACGCGCAGACCGTGGCGCCCAGGTCGGCGAAGGCGGACCGGGTCCCCAGGTCGGTCCCAGGCAGGACCGGGGCGCCGGCGATCATGACCGGCACATATTCCCTGGTATGGTCGAAGCCGGCATGGATCGGGTCATTGCCGTGGTCCGCCGTAAAGATCAGGAGGTCCTGGGGTCGAAGGGCGCTCAGAAGCTCCGGGACCCGGCGGTCCAGGTCCATGATGGCCTTCCCGTAGCCCTGGGGATCCCTGCGGTGGCCGTAAAGCGAGTCGAAATCGACCAGGTTGGTGAAGATCAGGCCCTGCTCCACCTTTTCCATGGCGGCCAGCGTCTTATCGACCCCGTCCATGTTGTTCTCCGTATGGACCCATTCCGTGATCCCCTGGCCGTTGAAGATGTCATGAATCTTGCCCACGGCGAAGACGGTCTGTCCGGTCCCGCTGATCTTATCCAGCATGGTGGGGGTGTGGGGGGAGACGGCGTAGTCCCGCCGGTCCGCGGTCCTGACCCGCTTCCCGTTCCGGATCACATAAGGCCGGGCGATGACCCGGCCGCAGGCCCAGTCCCCCTGAAGGAGACCCCGGGCGGTCTCGCAGATCTGGTACAGCCGGTCCAGAGGAATGACGGCGGTATTAGCGGCGATCTGAAAAACACTGTCCGCGGAGGTGTAGACGATGGGCTTCCCCGTCCGCTCATGCTCCGGTCCCAGGTCTTCGATGATCACGGTGCCGGAGGCGGGGTAATTCCCCAGGACTTCTGTCCCGATGGCCTCCTGGAACTTCTGGATGAACGCGTCCGGGAAGCCGTCCGGATAGGTCTTAAAAGGCGTCAGCGTCTCGATCCCCGCGATCTCCCAGTGACCGGTAATGGTGTCCTTCCCGCTGGACTGCTCCCGCATCCGGCCGAACGCTCCGGTGAGCTTCCCTGCCGGCAGCTTCAGATGACCGCCGCAGGCGCCGGTGATGTTCCCCATGCCCAGGGCCATGAGATGGGGAATGGCGAAGCCCTCGGTGTTCATGGCCGTATGGAGAAGGGTGTCCGCCCCCAGGTCTCCGTATTTCGCCGCGTCCGGCGCCTGGCCCACACCCAGGCTGTCCATCACGATGAGAATCACGCGTTTCATATCATCTGCCTCCTTTCATGACCGGCCGCCGGGGGCGGCTCCCGCCGCCCGGCGAAAGCCGGGAAACAGTTCTTATTTCTATCAGCAGACCTTTCCCCCGCCGCCCTGGCGAAAGCCGGGCACCGGCGGATCAGCCCGCGCTCATTCATCTTCAATGGGCCGGATCTTCACCGGCTGAGCGCCCACCGCGTCCAGAGAGACCAGGTGATAGTCCACGCCCCCGTATTCTCCCCGAAGGCCCCGGCGGAAATTGTCCTGGCCGTGGAGATGGCCGTAGACACAGGTCCGGACCCCGAACTCGGTCAGCAGGTCCGTGAAGCCGGAGGGCTGGAACCGGTCATTGGTCGGGGGATAGTGGAGCATGGCGATGATGTCCTCCGCCCCCGCCTGACGGGCCTCCTCCAGCGAGAAGCGGAGCCGGATCAGCTCCCGCCGGTAGATCCGCTCGTCATGCTCGCTGAATTCATCGGTCCCCGGGCAGACCCAGCCCCGGGTCCCGCAGATCCAGGCCCCCTCGGCGAAAGCCGCGTGATTCTGGAGGAAGATCATGTCCTCGTGGAGGGCGTTGACCTGGCTGGGAGAAGTCCACCAGAGATCATGGTTCCCCTTCACGAAGATCTTCCGGCCAGGCAGCCGGTGGATCCATTCCAGGTCCGCCAGCGCCTCATCCAGACGGAGCCCCCAGGAGAGGTCTCCGGGCACCAGGACGGTATCCTCCGGAGACACGGCCGCCTCCCAGGCCGCCTTCACCCGGTCCGCGTGATCAACCCAGGCCGTCCCGAACACGTCCATGGGCTTCCGGATCCGGGGGTCGAAGGACAGGTGCAGGTCACTGATGGCATAGATGCTCATGGCCGCTCCCCTTCCTCCGGCGCCGCGGTTAAGGCTTCCAGCTTCTTCTCCATCATCCGGGTCCTGGCCCCCACCAGCTGATCGAGGTCCGCGTTGGCCTTTGTCAGCTCGGACTGGGTCTTCCGGAGGACCGCCGCGAACCGGCCGAACTCCGTCTTCACCGCCGCCAGGGTCTCCCAGACTTCCCCGGACCGCCGCTGGATGGCCAGGGTCCGGAAGCCTGTCTGAAGAGAGTTCAGGAGGGCCGCCATCGTGGTAGGCCCGGCCAGCGTCACCCGATATTCCCGCTGGAGCTGCTCGCTCATCCCCAGCCGCAGGGCCTCCGCGTACAGACCCTCCGAAGGCAGGAACATGATGCCGAAATCCGTGGTCTCCGGCGGCGCCACATACTTCTCCCGGATATCCTTCGCCTCCTGCCGGAGGACCTGGGCCAGCCCCTTCCGGGCCTGGCTGATCTTCTCGGGGTCCCCGGCCTCATAGGCGTCCTGGACCTTCAGCCAGCTGTCCGCCGGAAATTTCGCGTCGATCGGAAGCCAGACCGGCCGGCCCTGGTCGCCGGGCAGACGGACGGCGTATTCCACCCGCTCCCGGCCTGTCCCCTTCGTATTGACATTCGTCCCATACTGATCCGGCGCCAGAAGGTCCTCCAGGATCGCTCCCAGCTGGACCTCCCCCAGGTTTCCCCGGGTCTTCACGTTCGTCAGGACCTTCTTCAGGTCCCCCACGCCCCGCGCCAGGCTCCGCATCTCGCCCAGGCCCTGACTGACCTGATCCAGGCTCTCATTCACCGCCCGGAAGGACTGGCTGAGCCTCCTGTTCAGGGTCTCGTCCAGCTTCTCATCTACGGTCCTTCGCATGGCCTCCAGCTCCCGCTCCGTGGTCTGGGAGAACTGGCCCATCCGCTTCTCCAGGACCTCCAGCCGCTCATTCTGCAGGTCGGCGTTATCCTTCATGGCCCGCCAAAGGGCATTGCTGTGGGCGTCCAGCTCACCCCGGACCAGCGTCCGGGTCTTCTCCGGATCCATCCCATGATCCCGGCTCCGGATGAGGAGCAGGCCCAGGAGAGCGGCGCAGACCGCCGCCAGGAGAAGGATCAGAATTAATAAAAGAGTCGTCATATCCATAATTTTCATTTTACCCCACTGGTACGTTTTTATCAACGAAGGCCCCGGCAAGCCTTCACGAAATCCCCATCGACTGCCCCTGCCGATGGGTGTAGAATCAACGGTATGGAACGATTCTTAAAAAAACCGAAACCCGCGTCCTGGCTCCTGGCCCTGGCGGTCCTGGCCGCCATCATCCTGGTCCCCCTCCTGGTCCGCGCCGACGCCGGCCTCTACAGCCGCGCCGTGGGCAGGGTCGTCCAGGTCCGGACGGAGAAGACCGGGGTGAAGACCGGCACAGACGGCACCCATGAATACCAGGAGACCTACTACCGGCAGACTCTGACCCTCCGTCTCCTGAACACGAAGGACGAAGGCCGCCTGGTCCGGGCGGTCAGCGCCTGCACCTCCTCCGGCGTCTATGACACGACCTACGCCAAGGGCGACGATGTCTTCCTGGACCACGTCCAGAGGGCTGCCGGGACCACAGGCTCCGGCAGCGCGGGCTCCGCCAGCGGCGAAGCGTCAGCCAGCGCCGGCAGGGCCTCAGCGGGCGCGGGCGCCGGCGGGGAGACCGTCGCCCTGACCGCCGTCCTGGGCGGAACCAAACGGGACTGGCTGATCGCGGCCATCCTGACCCTCCTGTTCGGGCTCTTTCTTCTGATCGGCCGGAGAGAGGGAGCCCTGACCATCTTGAGCCTGGTCCTGAACATGGCGGCCTTCTTCCTCGTCCTCCATCTATATACCCAGGGGAAAAACATCCTCCTCATGATGATTCCTGTGACCGTCTTTTTCACGGCCATGCTCCTTTTCTTCATGTACGGCTGGAATGAACGAAGCCGGGTCTCCTTCCGGGCCACCCTCCTGACCCTGGCCGGTGTCACCCTCCTGGCCCTCCTGGTGATCCGCTTCTGCCCCCGGATCGACTATGACTTCATGGACTATCTGCCCCAGCCCTACGAGCAGGAGGACGCCAACCTGATCTTCCTGTCGGAGATCATGGTGGGCTGCCTGGGCGCCGTCATGGACGTGGTGGTCACCATCGTCATGACCACCGACCAGATCTTCGCCACCCAGCCCGCCGGGACTCAGCCGGACCCGGCGGGCCTCCGGACCTCCCTCCGGGCCGTGGGGGATGACCTGGTGGGCACCATGATCAGCCTCATGTTCTTCACCAACACCGCGGCAGGCCTTCCCTCCTTCCTGCTCTTTCTCAGGAACGGGATCGCCTTCCGCACCATCCTCCGCTATAATATCTTCTTCGGCCTGGCCCGTTTTCTGACCGGCAGCATCGGGGTGGTCCTGGCCATCCCCCTGGCCGCCTGGATCGCCATCCGCCACTACCGGACCCGGGCCGGGGCCGAAGAGAAGGGAGGCCTCGCATGATCCTGCTCATCCTGTCCGGCATCCTGATCCTTTTTATCTTCCTTTTCTGCGGAGATAAAGGAGCGAAGTCCATCATTTCCACGGCCATGAACGCCCTCTGCCTCCTGGCCGCCCTGTTCGCCATTCACCGGGGACTGCCCGTCCTGCCGGTCACCCTTTGTCTGATCCTCCTGATCACGGTGATCACCCTGTTCTACCAGAATGAGGTGAGCCCCCAGTCGAAGGCGGCCTTCCTGTCGGTGGTCCTGGTGGTCCTGGTCACCGTCCCCCTGGTGCTCTGGTTCGCGGCGAAGGCCAACAGCCAGGGCTTCAACCCTGAGGAATACGAGCTGACCGATTCCAACGGCTACACCCGGAACATCCATCTCAACATGTTCCAGATCCAGGTCGCCGTCATGCTGATCGCGCTGACCGGGACCGTCATCGATGAAGCCGTGGCCATCACCTCCTCCCTGGCCGGGATCCTGGACAACCGCCCCGACCTGGCCCTTCCCGACCTGATCGCCTCGGGCTTTCAGGTCAGCCGGGCTGTCCTGGCCACCTCCATCCATACCATCTTCTACATTTACGCCGCTGAATACATGACCCTCATGATCCAGTATGTCAGCGACAATTCCTTCGTCTACATCATCAACGCCCAGTCCCTGGCCGGGGAGCTGATCTCCGTCGCCATGGGCGGCGTGGGCTGCTGCCTGATCGTCCCCTGCGCCACCCTCCTGGGCAGCCTGTTCCTGACGCGGGCGGGGGAGAACGGGCGCTGACCCCCTCCCGAAGCGCGGACGCGAGAAAAGCCCGGCAGGAAGTTTCCTGTCGGGCTTTCATGATGATCGATCTTATCTGACAGGCCGGGGCCGGTCAGTTAAACTCCTGGTTGTTGTCGATGAAATAGTCGCTCCAGCTCTCGTATGCGTCCTTTCGCTCCTCGTAGAGCTCCTCCATGGTGTGGGTCCTGCTCAGGGGGCGGCCCTCCGTCTCCAGCTTGTTCAGGTCCCGCTTGACCCAGACGATCCGGCCATTCTGCCGGGCGTAATTATAATTGATCTTCCGCTTGACGATGCCGCCGCCGCAGGCGATGACCAGGCCCTGGCGCTTGCAGGTCTCCCGGAGAACCTCCGTCTCCACGGTCCGGAAGTATTCCTCTCCCTTCGTGTCGAAGATTTCCTGGATGGGCATTCCCTCCCGCTCCACGATCAGGTCGTCCAGGTCCACGAACTCTCTGCCCTGGCGTTCCGCCAGCTTCCTGCCCAGGTAGGTCTTCCCCGCGCCGGGCATCCCGATCAGGACCATGTTCAGCTTCTCGCTCCGGATGTCGAAGATGACCTCTTCCATGTCCTCGTCACTGATCCGCTTCCCCTGGAAAAGCTCGCTGGACTGCTTGGCCTGAGCGACCAGCATGGAGAGGCCGCCGCAGCAGGGGACCCCCTTCGCCATGGCGTCCAGGATGAACTTCGTCTTATCGGGGTTGTAAATGAGATCCACAGCCCCGGACAGGCGGTTGAAATTATCCACATTCACCAGGGACCGGCCGTTATTGGGATACATGCCGACCGGCGTCGCGTTCACGATGATCTGACTGTCGAAATGCCGCCCCAGGTTGTCGAAATTGTCCTCGCCCTTCCGGGAGACCACCACCACCTCGTCGGCTTCCAGGTCCCGAAGAGCCTGCTGGACCACCGCCGAGGCGCCGCCGTTCCCCAGGACCAGGCACTTCTTATCCACGACCTCGATCTGATTCCGCTGCAGCATATATGTGAAGCCGTAATAATCGGTGTTATGGCCGATAAGCCGGCCATCCTTCCGGACGATGGTATTCACCGCGCCGATCTTCTCCGCCACGGGCGAAAGCCGATCCAGAAAGGGAATGACCTTCTTCTTATATGGGATCGTGACATTGAAACCGCCGTACTCTTCATTATGCAGGATATCCGGAAGGCCCTCTTCCGGGGTCTCCAGATAATCATATTCATAGTCTCCGAACCGCTGATGGATCGACCTGGAATAGCTGTGTCCAAGATGTTCTCCGATCAGTCCGAATCTCCTCATCTCATCCGCCTTTCTGACTGTGGCCTGCCGGGCCCGCGGGACCGGGAGGACAGACATACCTAAATGACATTATACACCAATCGTCCGGCTTTTCAATCCATGGCGGCAATTTGCGTTCTTCACGCACTATGGTATAATACATCGAAAAACAGGGAGAAACATTGAAAACGGCTGGCTGACCGCGACCCGGCAGCCATAGTCAGGAGAAACAGCGCCATGAATACCATTACCATTCCGCAGCTCAAGCCCATCTTTCCCGCGGTCCGCCACCGCGACTACCGGGAAGTGGTCGATGAGGCAGCCCGGACCTATAAGAATGAGGACGCCTTCATCATTAAGACGAGAAGGGAGACGAAGTCCCGGCCGGCGGCCTACCGCCACGTATCCTTCCAGGACTTCCGGGAGGATGTCTACGCCCTGGGCACAGGCCTGATCGCCGCGGGCCTTTCAGGAAAGCGGACAGCGGTCCTGGCGGACAACTGCTACGAATGGATCCTGACCATGATGACCGTCCTGTCCGGGACCGGCATCTTCGTTCCCCTGGATAAGGGACTGCCCCAGGAAGAGATCCTGTCCTCCATCGAGCGGGCCGGCTGCCAGGTCCTAATCTTTGACAAAAAACACAGGCAGGCGGCCAGTCAGCTGGCCGGCCAGCTGGAGGAATCCGGCCGGGGCGGCCTGGCCCTGGTCTCCATGGACGACCTGCCGGAAGGCCTTTGTCTCCCCTCCCTCATGAAGATGGGACGGGAAGCCCTGGACGCCGGGGACACCCGGTTCCGGGACACCGAGATCGACCCCGACGCCGTCCATCTCTTCATCTTCACCAGCGGCACCACCAGCCGGGCCAAGGCCGTCATGCTGACGGAGACGAACGTCCTGAACAATGTCTACATCATGGAGGAGACCCAGGACATCCGGCACGGCGACATCAACATGGCCTTCCTCCCCCTCCACCACACCTTCGCTTCCGGCACCCAGGTCCTGATGATCTCCTCGGGGGTCACCACCGTCTTCTGTGACGGGCTCCGCTATATCCAGAAGAATATGGTCGAGTACGGCGTGACGATTTTCGTCGGCGTCCCCCTCCTGATCGAAGCCATCTGGAAGAAGATCATGCAGGGGATCCACAAGCAGGGGAAGGAAAAAGCCTTCCAGAGGGGCCTCCGCCTGTCCGCCTTCCTCCGGCGTCTGGGCATCGACCGGCGCCGGGCCATCTTTAAAGACATCCACGCCCAGCTTGGCGGCCGTCTCCGCTATGTCTTCAGCGGTGCCTCCGCCCTGGACGCCGCCGTGGCGGACGGCTTCGAAGCGATCGGGATCTGCGTGGTGGAAGGCTACGGCATGACCGAGGCCTCCCCCGTCATCTGCACCCAGGACGACCGGCACCGGCGGCCGGGCACCGTGGGCATGGCCCTTCCCTCCGTCGAGCTGGAGCTCCGGGACGTCAACGAGAACGGGATCGGCGAGATCTACGCCCGTTCTCCGTCCATCATGAAGGGCTACTACGAGGACCCGGAGGAGACGGCGGCCTGCCTGTCCGAGGACGGCTGGCTCCGGACCGGGGACCTGGGCCGGATGGATGAAGACGGCTACCTCTGTCTGACCGGCCGCTCGAAGAACGTGATCGTCCTGAAGAACGGGAAGAATGTCTACCCTGAGGAGCTGGAAGCCCTCCTGACCCCCCTGCCCGGCGTGAAGGAGAATGTGGTCCTCGGCGTCGTCCGCCATGAGGGCGGCGATCCCCGGGATCTGGCCATTCTGGCGAAGGTGGTCTACGACCCGGACATCATGAGGGACCGGTTCGGCTGTGAGACCGAGGATCAGGTCCAGGCCCACTTCCAGGCCGAGATCGACCGGATCAACGAGGAGCTCCCGGCCTATAAGCAGATCCAGCGGCTTCATGTCCAGCAGAAGGAGCTGATTAAGACCACGACCGGGAAGGTCAAGCGCTTCGAGGAGGGCGCCGTTCAGAGCTTCCGGAAGTAGAAGGCCGGGAATCATACGAACAAAGGCGATAATCATACGAACAATGACGAAAGGCGGGCCGCGCCATACGGTCCGCCTTCACTATTATCTCTTCTTCATTTCCCCTGCCGCTGGATGGTCAGGACCACCCGTCCCTTCCGGGTGGTGCCGCCGACCTCGATGATCCGCGCCCGGCCCCGGTGGCGGAGGACCAGCTCACTGCCTCCGCCCACCGGGGCGTCCGCCTTCAGGACCTCCAGATGGTCCACGAAGACCAGGCCTGACCGGACGGCCTCCTGGGCCTGGCCGCGGGACAGGCGGAAGCAGGCGGCCAGGACCGCGTCCAGGCGGAGGGAAGCCGCCGTGACCCGCTCCTCCTTCATCGCCATGTCCGGCACCCGGAGATCTGACAGCGGGACCTCTGAGACCGACAGGTTCACCCGTCCCGCCTGGACGAACTCATTCAGGATCAGGGGGGCGATGGAGGAAAGAAGCAGAATGTCCGCCCCGTCCGGCCGGACCAGGATGTCTCCGATCACGTCCCGCCGGACCCCCAGGCCCAGGAGGGCGCCCAGGTAATCCCCGTGGCCCAGGGCCCGGCCTGACCGGCCGGCCCTGGCCCGCTCACTGTGATCCGCCCGGACCACCGTCAGCAGCTCATCCCGGGCCTCCTCCATCCCTTCCGGACAGCAGAACAGCACCGTCCGCTCCGCCCCCTCATAGCCGCCATAGAAGCTGGCGGTCACCAGGGGCGGGGTACGGAGCAGGGACCTCCGGACCAGGCTCTGCTGGTGGGGATCCAGAAAATTCGTATGGGTGGGCATCCACCGGTCCTCAGACTGGCGCAGGCGGGCCTCGGCCTGGGCCAGGAGCGTTTTCTCTTCATCCATAGATTCGATTGTACTACAGACCGGCGGTTTTTTCATCCTCCCAGCGCGGGCGGCCAGGCAGGGTTTGCCCCGGCCGGCCGTTTTCGGCGCGGCGGCTGTCCGGCCTCCTATCCGAAGGCAGCCTGCCAGAAATCATCATATCCGGGGAATGCCCCCTTGCGCCGGCCCCGCCCCCTGTGGTATAGTCCCGTCTTTGACAGTTAAAAAAGAGTAAAAGCCGGTAGACCACTCCAATCAGTGGGTTTACCGGCTTTTTGATTCATATG
>CACZTH010000159.1 GCA_902784035.1 uncultured Eubacteriales bacterium | reverse complement strand
ATGGGACTAACCCCGATCCATAAAAAATGCGAACCGTCCATGTATTCCATGTGGTTCGCATTATTCTTCTGAGTCCAGTTATTCTAGAATCATTTTAGTAGCACGCACATTCTACCGAACCCGCAAAGCATTGAATTTTCAACGCATTTTTCGCATTGCAAGCCACGGGGCACTATTCCATCTCGATGGTCCCCGGGGGTTTGGACGTGAGGTCATACAGGACCCGGTTCACGCCTTTTACCTCATTAATGATCCGGTTCATGCAGGTCTGAAGAACATTCCAGGGGATCTCGGCGGCCTCGGCAGTCATGAAGTCGGAGGTGATGACGCCCCGGAGGATGACGGCGTAGTCGTAGGTCCGGAAGTCACCCATGACGCCCACGGACCGCATGTTGGACAGGGCGGCGAAGAACTGGCCCTTCCCCATGTCCACGCCCGCCTTCTCCAGCTCCTCTCTGTAGATGGCGTCAGCGTCCTGAACGATGCGGACCTTCTCAGGGGTCACATCGCCCACGATCCGGATGCCCAGGCCGGGTCCGGGGAATGGCTGGCGGTAAACCAGCTTCTCAGGGATTCCCAGTTCCAGGCCTACCTGACGGACCTCGTCCTTAAAGAGATTCCGGAGCGGCTCCACGATCTCTTTAAACTCCACGTGGTCGGGCAGACCGCCCACGTTGTGGTGGGACTTGATGGTCGCGCCCTTCCCGATACCGGATTCAACCACGTCGGGGTAGATGGTCCCCTGGGCGAGGAAATCAACCGCGCCGATCTTCCGGGCTTCCTTCTCAAAAACATTAATGAATTCAGCGCCGATAATCTTACGCTTCTGTTCCGGATCCGTCACGCTGGCTAATTTCTCATAGAAATAATCCTGGGCGTTGACCCGGACGAAATTCAGCTCGTACGGGCCATCCGGGCCGAAGACGGCCTCCACTTCATCGCCCTCGTTCTTCCGGAGAAGGCCGTGATCCACGAAAACGCAGGTCAGATTCTTCCCCACCGCCTTCGACAGGAGAACGGCGCAGACCGAGGAATCGACCCCGCCGGACAGGGCGCAGAGGACCTTCCCATCCCCGATCCGCTCCCGGAGCTGGGAAATGGTGGACTGAACGAAGGAATCCATCTTCCAGTCGCCCCGGCAGCCGCAGATGTCATAGACGAAGGTTCGGAAGATCCGGTATCCCTCCGGAGTGTGCAGGACCTCGGGGTGGAACTGGACGGCGTAGAGCTGCCGGGCGGGGTCCTCCATGGCCGCGATAGGGCATTTCGCTGTCGCGGCCGTGACCCGGAAACCTTCCGGGGCCTGGGCGATGAAGTCAGTATGGCTCATCCAGCAGCTGGTCTCCTCCGGCCAGTCGAACAGGAGCCTGGATTGATCCGGCTGGACGCTGATCTCCGTGTGCCCGTATTCCGAAGTGGGCGGGGTCTTCACCTGACCGCCCAGCTCGTAGGCCATGAGCTGAGACCCGTAGCAGATGCCCAGGACCGGAATGCCCAGGGAAAACAGGGCCGGGTCATAGGACAAAGAATCCTCCAGATAGACGCTGTCTGGTCCGCCTGTCAGGATGATCCCCTTCGGACGCATGGCCTTCAGCTCCTCGAGGGGAAGGGTGTATGGATGGATCTCGCAGTAGACGTGGTTCTCCCGAACCCTGCGGGCGATCAGCTGCTTGTACTGGCCGCCGAAGTCCAGGACGACGATCATCTCATTGTTCATGTTGCCTCCTTCGATCAGGCTGCCGCCCGGTGAGCAGGAACAAAAGGCCGCCTGGCGCGCGTTCCCTTTTGTTCTTCCACCCTTCTCAGGCGGTTATGAGAAGGGCGAGCGCCCGACGGCGCCCGCCCGATCCAGACATCTTTCGGTTACCGGATGGTATTCTGGCTGGAGTCTCTCAGAATGACGTCATGGGCGCCGCCCTCTACGATGGAGGTGGCGGAAACCAGGGTCATCTTCGAGTCGCGGCGCAGGGACTCCAGGTCCAGGCAGCCGCAGTTGCACATGGTGGACTTCACCTTATTCAGGGACAGGTTCACGTTCTCGTGAAGGCCGCCGGCGTAGGGCACATAAGAATCAACGCCTTCCTCGAACTTCATCCGGGGATCACCGCCCAGATCGTAGCGCTGCCAGTTGCGAGCCCGGTTGGAACCCTCGCCCCAGTATTCCTTCACATAGTTTCCGTTCACGTTCAGCCGGTTGGACGGGGACTCGTCGAAGCGGGCGAAATAGCGGCCCAGCATGATGAAGTCCGCGCCCATGGCCAGCGCCAGGGTCATATGGTAGTCATAGACGATGCCGCCGTCGGAACAGATGGGGATGTAAACACCGGTCTCGCGGAAATACTCGTCACGGGCGCGGGCCACGTCGATGACCGCCGTGGCCTGGCCGCGGCCGATGCCCTTCTGCTCACGGGTGATGCAGATGGAGCCTCCGCCGATGCCGATCTTCACGAAGTCAGCGCCCGCCTCCGCCAGGAAGCGGAAACCCTCGGCGTCCACCACGTTTCCGGCGCCGATCTTCACGCTGTCGCCGTACTTCTCCCGGACCCAGGCCAGGGTACGGGACTGCCAGACGGAATAACCCTCCGAGGAATCGATGCAGAGGACGTCCGCGCCGGCGTCCAGGAGCAGCGGGATCCGCGTCTCGTAATCCCGGGTGTTCACCGCGGCGCCGATCACATACCGCTTATGGTCGTCCAGAAGCTCCAGGGGGTTGGATTTATGGCTGTCGTAGTCCTTCCGGAAAACGAAATAGGCCAGCCGCTGGTTGTCGTCGATGACCGGGAGGGCGTTCAGTTTATTATCCCAGAGGATGTCGTTCGCCTCGCTCAGGGTGCAGCCGTCCTTCGCGTAGACCAGCTTCTCGAAGGGGGTCATGAAGTCCTTAATCGGCGTGGCGGGATCCATCCGGCTTACCCGGTAATCCCGGCTGGTCACGATGCCCAGAACCTTCCCGTCGGGCGTACCGTCGTCAGTGATGGCGATGGTGGAATGACCCTTCCTGGCCTTCAGATCCAGGACATCCTGGAGTGTCTGATCCGGACGCAGGTTGCTGTCGCTCTTCACGAAGCCCGCCTTATATTCCTTCGCCCGCCTGACCATGGCCGCTTCATTCTCGGGGGTCTGTGAGCAGTAAATGAAGGAGATGCCGCCCTCTCTGGCCAGGGCCACGGCCATCTTATCATCGGAAACGGCCTGCATCGCCGCGGAGACCAGAGGGATGTTCGCGTGCAGCGCAGCTTCCTCACCCCGCCTGAACTTCACGATCGGTGTCCGCAATGATACATTCT
>CACZTH010000158.1 GCA_902784035.1 uncultured Eubacteriales bacterium | reverse complement strand
CCTTTCGATTACCAGGGACATCCTAAGCCCCGCTCCCGCCCAGGCTGGAGCGGAGGCGTCCGCTGTTTCCGGCGGGGCTGGCTGGACGGAACCAGCGGTGGACACCAGCCGGCTGACCCAGGAGTGGGAAGCTGAAGCGGCGGGGGCGGCCGGTGATGAAGTGGAAGAAGACGACGCCGCGGCGCCGGCATCGGCGCAGGCGTCGGCGTCAGCGTCGGCCGAAGCCGCTTCCGCCGCCCTTGCCGCCGCCCGCGGGACAGTCGTAGAAGCTGTTTCCGCCGCCCTTGCCTCCGCTCGCGGGACAGCCGTAGAAGCCTCTTCCGCCGCCCTTGCCGCCGCCGGAGGGGCAGCCGGCGAAACGGACACGGACCTGGCGCTGGTGGGCGGCGAGGCCTCGACCCTCCGCCACCTGGCGGAGGGCCTGTCCCGCGCGGCCCGGCAGCGGGATCAGCTGTCTCCGGTCTGGCACGCGGTCCGGGCCTGGTACCGGAAGCGGCGGCCGGCGGAGGCGGCCCGGGTACGGGCCGGCCTGCGGGAAGACAACCAGGTCCCGCCTTTGTCCCCGGAACATGCCCGGATCCTCTTCCGGGAGCGGGGGGGACTCCGCCTGATCAGCCCCTCCGGCATCGAGCGCTACGCCCGCTGCCCCTTCGCGGGCTTCGTCGACCGCGGCCTTCGTCCCGAGGAACGGCGGATCTATGAGGCCGGAAGCCGGGAGAACGGCGACCTTTACCATGCCACCATCATGCGGGTCACCCGGGCCCTGACTGAAGGCAGGCTCTGGGGGTCCGTCACCGAGGCGGGCCTCCGGGATCTGGTCCGGCGGGAGCTGACTGCCGAGTCTGACAGCTATAAGGAGGGCCTTTTTCACTACAGCGGCCGGGAGACCTACCGGGCCGGGCGGCTGGAGCGGGCCTGCCTGGACACCCTGTCAGCGCTGGTCGACCAGTACCAGGCCGGTGACGTGAAGGAGAGCAGGTTCGAGGCAGCTTTCGGGCCCGGCCAGAGCCTTCCCCCCATCGAGCTTAATGAGGATGGGACGAAAGTCTGCCTGGAGGGGCGGATCGACCGTCTGGATATCCTGGCCAACGACCGGCTGAAGGTCATCGACTATAAGTCGGGGAACAACCAGTTCCACCTCTCTGAGGTCCGTGCCGGCTACAGCCTCCAGCTCATGGTCTACCTGAAGGCGGCGGAGCAGGAGGGGAGGAAGCCGGCCGGGGTTTTCTACTTTTACATCCGGGAACCGCGGGTGAACAGCGCGGAGGAGGACCTGACGCCGGAGGAGCTGTCAAAGGAGCTCCGGAAGGCGTTCCAGATGAACGGCCTCATGGTGGATGACCCGGAGACGGTCCGGGAGGTGGCCGGCGACTTCGAGGGGAGTTCCCCGGTGATTAAGGCCACCCGGAAGAAGGACGGGACCTTCTCCCAGGACCGGAGCGCGGCCCTGATCTCAGAGGAGGGCTTCCGGGAGCTGGAAGAGGCGGTCAGCCAGACCCTTTCCGGCCTGGCCAGGAACATGAACCGCGGCGAGATTTCCATCTCCCCCATGCGGGTCGACGCCAGCCGGGGCGCCTGCACCCACTGCCAGTTCCGGGGCATCTGCCGCTTCGACGTCTTCTACGCGGGCAACCGCGACCGGACCCTGGCGGATGGCGCCGCGGCGGAGAGCGGGGAAACGGAACCGGAACCTGAACCGCCGAAGATCTAAATCTCCCCGGACGGAATGAGAAAATACAGGAGGAAAACCTATGAAGCAGAAGCTGGTGGAGCTGGAGGTCAGGACCCATGGACATTCGGAGATGGTGGACATCACCGCTGATGTGAAACGGGCGGCGGCCGAAAGCGGGATTCAGAACGGGATCGTGGTCGTATTCGTCCCTCACACGACGGCGGCGGTCACCATTAATGAGAACGCGGACCCGGACGTGAAGCGGGACATGCTCATGGAGCTGGAGAAGGTGGTGCCCTGGCAGGACGGCTACCGGCACATCGAGGGGAACTCGGCCGGCCATCTGAAGTCGAGTCTGACCGGGGCCTCCGAGACACTGATTCTCGAGGACGGGCGCCTGGTGCTGGGGACCTGGCAGGACATCTATTTCATGGAATTCGATGGTCCGAGGACGCGCCATTATTTCGTGAAGGTCCTCGGAGAGTAGGAGGAGATCATGCCGAAGCTGGAGCTGAAGAAACTGAAGAAATTTTTCGAGAGTCCCTATGTGGCCCTTTACAGGGGATATTTCCAGAGCCGGGACATGGATCGGCTGATCGAGTACGACTTCATTTCCCGCCACCGGGACCTGACGGAGGAGAAAATGCGGGCGCAGGGGGCGCCGGACGCGCCCGCGCCCGGCGAATACGCGGACGCGGAGTCCATTCTGCCTGTGGACCGGGCTGGAAGGAAAATCCTCCTGACCCACGAGTTTCGGATGCCGCTGAATCGGTACCTGCTGTCGGAGCCGGCGGGCCTGATGGAACCGGGCGAGTCGCCCCTGGAGACCGTGCGGCGGGAGCTCAGAGAGGAAACCGGCTATGAGGCGGAGAAGGTCGCCCTGTTCCCAGCCACCTATTCGAGCGCTGGCCTGACGGATGAGCGCGTGGCGTCCGCCATCGTCACCGTCGGCGCCCATGGGGAAACGGCGCTGGAGGCGTCCGAGGACATCGAGAGCCGGTGGTATTCTTATGAGGAGGCGCTGCGTCTGGTCCAGGACCCGCGGACGGCTGTGAGCAACCGGACCCAGCTGATCGTCATGCTTTGGGTCACGGCCGAGCGGGCGGGGACCGCTGACCGCCTGTTCGATTTTCAGTAGGCAGGCCGATCAGGCCGGAAGGG
>CACZTH010000157.1 GCA_902784035.1 uncultured Eubacteriales bacterium | reverse complement strand
GCGCCAAGCTGTTCACAGACCTGGATCAGCTGCGGAAGGGGGATTATTTCTACCTGCACATTCTGAATAAGGTGCTGGCCTACCGCGTAGATCAGATCCGGACGGTTCTCCCCGAAGATTCCCGGGACCTGGCCATCGATCCGAATCAGGACTACGTCACCCTCGTTACCTGTACGCCCTACGGGGTGAACACGCACCGTCTGCTTGTACGCGGCCGCAGGACCGCCTATAAACCTGCTGCGCAGAAGAAGTCAGGAAATATTTTCGAACAGCTGTTCGGAAGAACAGGAATGACCGAAAAAATATTCCTGACCGGGCTTTTCATCCTCGCCCTGATCATTGCCGTCATGCTGCTGATCTACCGCCTCACGTCCCGCAGGAAGAAAGAACAAAAGATAGACAGGCCGCCGACCACGTAGAGGGCGTCTCCCGCATCGAGCGGCCATCCAGACAGCCAGCCCGGAGCATCCGTGCCCCGGGCTGGCTATTTGACATAAAAATAATAATATGATATAAGGTAAAGGCCACTATGTTTAAAAGAAGCGGTTTTTCGGCTTTGAACGAAATTACCCCCTAATTACCCCCCAATTACCCTTAATTATCCGGGGAAAATTTTCGTGAGTTTTGCGAGAACGTTGAAAAATCACCCGTTACAGCTTATGCCGGCGTGATGGAATTGGCAGACGTGCGGGACTCAAAATCCCGTGGTGGCGACACCGTATGGGTTCGATCCCCATCGCCGGCACCATCAATCAGATTACAGGATCTTATCGAACAGGAGGAATCCGAACATGCTTTTCAATCAGCTCCTTCCGGCGGCTAAGACCGCCTCTTCTTCCGCCGCGAGCGGCACCTATGGCACCTTCATCATCATGATCGCCTTCCTGGTCTTCATGTATATTTTCCTGATCCGCCCCCAGAGGAAGCGTGATAAGGAAACGAAGGCCATGCGGGAGGCTCTGAAGGTCGGCGATGTGGTCATCACGGTGGGCGGTATCACCGGTAAGATCGTCCGGGTGAAGGAAGAGACCGTCGTGGTCGCGGTCGGCGCGGAGAAGGTCAAGCTGGAGTTCCAGCGCTGGGCTGTCGGCGAAGTCGTCAACCCGAAGAACCAGGAGAAGAACGGGAAGGCTCAGCCGAAGAAGGATGAGAAGAAGGAGGAGCCTGAGCAGCAGGGGAATGGCATCCGCCGTCTCGGGAAGAAGAAGGCTCAGGAAGAACCGGAGAAGAAAGCCGAGAAGGCCGAAGTGAAGGCAGAGTCTAAGAGTGAAGAGAAGGTAGAAGCCAAGGCCGAAGAGAAGACTGAGGCCAAGGCCGAAGATACAGCTGCTGAGCAGGAAGCCCCGAAGGCGGAAGAGGCGGCTGCTGAAGAAGTGAAGAAGGACTGAGGAACGCCTGTGGGGCGGCCTTTGTTCCAGAAGATCCAGGACCTCGGAGCGCATTCTCCGGGGCCTTTTATTATCCCTTGCGGGGATAGTATCGGGGTTGTATAATATTAACATTGCAAACTGGGAAGGTATGCCTGCATATCTTGTGCCAACCTCGGATATTTGTGAGATTATTGAGGAAGAGAGTATGAAATCGTCAGTCAGAAAGGTACTTAGCATTATCATCATCGCCGTGGTCATCGTCGGCTGGTACGCTTCGGCGTTCGGCCTGGGCCCGGTGAAGAATATTAAAGACAGCCTGAAATACGGGCTCGATATCAACGGCGGCGTCAATGTCGTCATGGAGGCAGACACCAGCAAGCTCTCGGCCAGTAAGCTGAAGAGCACGATGGAGCAGACCCGTCAGGTCCTGGAGAAGCGGGTCGACGCCATGGGCGTGGCCAACGCGACGGTCAGGATTGAGGGGGAGAACCGGATCCGTGTCGAGATGCCGGGCGTGAAGAACGCGAAGGACGCCATCGACCGGATCGGGCAGACCGCTCAGCTCCGATTCACTCTGGCGGACGGCTCCACCTATCTGACGGGCTCGGATGTCTCGACGGCGACCGCTGATGTGGATAATGAGAACGGCGGCTATAAGATCGTGATGAAATTCACCCAGGCCGGCCGTTCCAAGTTCGCGAAGGCGACGGAGCGGGCCGCGGCGGGGAAGGTGACGCCGCTGGTCAAACTGTCTGACGGCACCACCGTCGGCGCGCAGTCCGTCGTGATCTGGCTGGATGATGACATTCTCACCGCGCCGACAGCCTCTGAGAAGATCGACAGCGACAGCTGTGAGATCACCCAGGGAAGCGGCGGCATGACGAAGGAGTACGCGGCCCAGACCGCGGCGCTCATCAGGGGCGGCGCTCTGCCGGTTTCCCTGAAGGAGGGCAGTTCCTCTGTCCAGACGGCTTCTGTCGGCGCCAACGCGCTGGATAAGTCCATCGTGGCGGGCGGCATCGGCCTGCTGCTGGTCTTCATCCTGATGCTTGCCGCTTATAATCTGCTGGGGCTGTTCGCTGATATCGCCCTGGCCCTGTATGTGCTCCTGGTCCTGTGGATCATGGCCGCTTTGAACGCGGTCCTGACCCTGCCGGGCATCGCGGGCATCATCCTCGGTATCGGTATGGCCGTGGACGCGAACGTCATCATTTTCGCCCGTATCCGGGAGGAAATCGGCGCGGGCAGGTCCATTCGGGTGGCGGTGGACCAGGGTTTCCGGCACGCTTTAGTCACCATCCTCGACTCCCAGATCACGACCCTGATCGCGACGGTCATCCTTTATCAGCTGGGGTCCGCCACGGTGAAGGGCTTCGCGCTGACCCTGATGATCTCCATCGTCGTTTCCATCTTCACCGCGGTGGTCATCACCCAGATCTTCGTCGGCGCCCTGGCGGCGAGCCCGAAGGTGACGAAGCGCGCCTTCGGCTGCAATGAAGACGGCACGCCGCGCCATCACCTGAAGAAGGAATTTAAATTCGTCGAACACAGAAAGATCTTCTACACGATCAGCGCCGCAGTCATCATCTGCGGGATCGTCTTCATGGGCGTCCGGGGCTTCAATTACGGCATCGACTTCACGGGCGGCACCATGATTCAGATGGACCTGGGCAAGAAGGTTTCCATCGCGGAAGTGCAGAAGACCATTTCCAAGTATAATCTGGACCCGGAGATCATCTACGCGGGCTCTGACAACCATGAGATCATCATCCAGACGAAGAAGTCCCTGGGAAATGACGAGCGGGATAAGGTCCAGAAGACGATCGAGAAGAAGTACGGGCTGACGGATAAGGCGGTGGTGAGTTCTGAGGAATTCGGGGCCACCTTCGGAAAGGATCTCCGCCGGAACGCGGTGAAGTCCATCCTGATCGCCGCTCTGGGCATGCTGATCTACATCATCTTCCGTTTCCGTTCCTGGAAGTACGGCGTGGCCGCTGTGGCCGGCCTGGGGCATGACGTTCTGGTCCTGCTGGGTATGTACGCCATCTTCCGGTTCACGATGAACAACCCCTTCATCGCCGCGGTCCTGACCATCGTCGGTTATTCTATTAATGATACGATCGTCATTTTCGACCGGGTGCGGGAGAATATGCGCCTCATGAAGGGGGAGCCCGTCGCGGCGATCCTGGACCTGAGCGTCAACCAGACCATCGGAAGGTCCATCATGACCTCTCTGACTACTCTGATCGCCATCATCCCGCTTATGATCATGGTCTCCGCCTCTCTGGCGGGCTTCGTGATTCCCCTGATGATCGGTGTGGTATGCGGTACCTATTCCTCCATCGCTCTCTGCACGCCGCTGTTCTATGAGTTCAACCGGAAGGCGGAGCTCTCTGAGTACCAGAGACGGCAGCAGGCGAAGGCGAGGATCGCCGCCAAGCAGGAGAAGCAGCGGGCTCAGCGGGCCAATGAGAAGGCGCAGGAGGCCCAGTCCGAGCAGGAGCGGGAGGCGCAGTCCGCCGCCAGGCCGCTGGAACAGCCGAAGAAGGCCAAGGGGAATGGTCCGAAGAAGAATAAGAATAAATCCAAGAAGAGAAAGCATTAAGGTTGAAAACCAGGGTGCTTAAGGAGTGTCGAGGCCGGGCAGCTGCTGTCCGGTCCTTCGTCCAATCAATGACGGACAGTATCAGGCAGGTCCCATGAAGACGAAAAGCAAGTTTCTCGAGGAGATCCTCCAGTATAAAAAATATGACACGGAACTGATCGGCCGCGCTTATGATAAGGCGAAGGCCCTTCACCAGGGACAGCTCCGGAAGAGCGGGGAGCCATACCTCATTCATCCGGTGGCGGTGGCGGTCATCCTGGCCCAGCTGGGCATGGATGACGAGACCCTGGTAGGGGGGCTCCTTCATGACGCGGTGGAAGACACTTCCTATACGAAGGAGCAGCTGGAAGAGGACTTCGGGAGTGAGGTGGCCCTCCTGGTCGACGGCGTCACCAAGCTGGGCGCCCTGCGCTTCGACAGTAAGGAGGAAGCGCAGGCCGAGAATTACCGGCGGATGTTCCTGGCCATGTCGAAGGACATCCGGGTCCTGATCATCAAGCTGGCGGACCGGCTCCACAACATGCGGACCATCGAGTTCATGACCCCGGAGAAGGTCATCGAGAAGTCTCAGGAGACCCTGGACATCTACGCGCCTCTGGCAGACCGGCTGGGCATCTATACCGTGAAGTTCGAGCTGGAGAACACGGCTCTGAAATATCTGCATCCGGATGAATATAACGAATTGGTGCGGGAGGTCAGCGAGAAGAAGATCAGCAGAGAGGGCTTCATCGAGGACGTGATCGCGGCCCTGCGGGAGGCCCTGGATAAGATGGGCCTCCACTATGAGATCACCGGCAGGACCAAGCACCTCTTCAGCATCTACCGGAAGATGAAGCTCCAGCACAAGCAGCTGGACGAGATCTTCGACCTGATCGCGGTCCGGGTCATCGTGGATACGGTCCGGGACTGTTACGCGGTTCTGGGGCAGGTCCATACCATGTGGAAGCCGATCCCGGGCAGATTTAAAGACTACATCGCCATGCCGAAGCCGAACATGTACCAGTCCCTCCACACTTCGGTCCTGGGGTCAAGCGGAGAGCCCTTCGAGATCCAGATCCGGACTTACGAGATGCACCGGGTCGCGGAATATGGTATCGCGGCGCATTG
>CACZTH010000156.1 GCA_902784035.1 uncultured Eubacteriales bacterium | reverse complement strand
GGCCAGTTCCGGCGGCATCTTCCGCCGCCCCGCCTTATAGCCGTCGAAGGCCTCGTGGCGGAAGGTCGGGGTCTTCCGGTCCCAGGCTACCGCCATATAGGCTGGCTCGTACTCCTCTATCAGGCGAAGGAGCATATTCAGAAAACCATAGATTCCCTGGGTATAGATTCCGTCCTTCGTGATCATGGGTCGCTGCATGGCGAAATAGGCCCGGTTGATCAGGCTGTTCCCATCTATGACGATCAGTTTCGCTCCCATGCTGTCTCCCTCCTGATTGATGACAAAAAAATACCCGAAGCACCGTCAGGACTTAATTGACGCCTATCCGATGGATAGGTGGGTATCCTGTCAGAAGCTCCTGTCCACCGCACGAGGCGGTCCACACATCGGCCCCCGAACATCGGATTCCCGAAAAAGTGATGTAGGTTCAATTAAGAGTCCTTAACGAATGTCCCAGGCAAGATGTATTATACACGAAAACCAGGAAAAAAGAAACTGTCCAGGCGGAATATCGGAGAGGGTGCACCAGGCGGAATAACGGAGCAGGCCGCGCCATCATAAAAGACCCGCCGGAAGCCGGCGGGTCTGATCAGTCGATCATGATCGGAAGGGTTCTTACAGCTCGACCTCATCCAGGTCGGCGGAGCAGTTGGTATGAACGTTCTGGACGTCATCATTATCCTCCAGCATGTCCACCAGTTTCTTCAGCTTCTTCAGGTCCTTCTCGCTGGGCGTGCTCTCCACCGAGGGAATCTGCTCGATCTCGGACTCCACCACATTATAGCCTGCCTTCCGGATGGCGGAATCCACGTCGCCATAGGCAGAGGGCTCCGTCCGGATCTCGAAATTATCCTCGTTCGAGATCATATCGTCCGCGCCGGCTTCCAGAGCCTGCTCCATGAGGGTATCCTCATCCACATCATCGGTCTTCTCGACGATGATCACGCCCTGCCGGGAGAACATATAGGACACGCAGCCCGGGGTTCCGACGTTCCCACCGTGCTTATCGAACATGGATCTCACCGCGGAGGTGGTCCGGTTGGTATTATCGGTGAGGCACTCCACGATCATGGCCACGCCGCCGGCGCCATAGCCCTCGAAGGTCAGCTCCTCGTAGGAAGCTCCGCCCAGCTCGCCGGTCCCCTTCTTAATGGCCCTGTTGATGTTGTCATTCGGCATGCCGATGGCCTTCGCCTTCTCGATGGCCACACGAAGGCTGGAATTATAATCCGGGTCGCCGCCGTCCTTCGCCGCGACCGTGATCTGCTTCGCATATTTCGTAAAAAGCGCGGCCCGCTTGGAATCCTGAGCCGCTTTCCGGCCCGCAATCGTACCATGTCTGCCCATGGGTACCCCCTCCTTATATCATTCACTGTCATTAAACGCTTATACGCTGGAATATTATACACCTGCCTGAAGGCCTGTTCAAGGGGGAATCCAGACTTATGCGGTACTTGGAATTTAGACTAATGCGGCGCTTTGAATCCAGACTAATGCGGTGCTTAGAAAGCGCTTAGGAGGCAGCCGTGCAGGCTTCAGGCGCCCTGCTCCTGAAGCTCCTGGAGGTAGGTGACTCTCTCCTCCTCGGTCAGGCTGTCCAGCAGGTTCTTCCGCGCTGTGCTCATCATGAGCTTGATCCGGTTCAGCTGGTTGACCGTCGAGGCGCCGGGATCATAGTCGACCGCCGCGATGTTGGCCTTCGGGTTCATCCGGCGGACCTGCTTCAGCATCCCCTTCCCCACCACATGGTTGGGCAGGCAGCCAAAGGGCTGGAGACAGACGATGTTCTCGACACCGCTGTGGATCAGTTCTACCATTTCGCCGGTCAGAAGCCAGCCCTCGCCGCACTGGTTGCCGATGGACAGGACCTGGGAGGCGGCGTCCGCAGTCTGCTCGATCCGGGCAGGCTCGGAATAATGGCGGGAAGCGCCCAGCGCCTCCCGGACCGGTCCCCGCAGCCATTCCACCGCGTCGATGGCCGTCTTATTCAGTCGGGCGGACTTCCAGGTCCCGGACAGGTGCTCATAGTTGAATTCTTTGTTATAAAAGCCGTACAGGAAGAAGTCGATCATATCCAGAACGACAGCTTCGCCGCCTTCCCGCTCGATGACACCGACAATGTCATTATTGGCGTTCGGGTGGTACTTGACCAGGATCTCGCCGACCACGCCGACCCGGGGCTTCTTCACACCGGTCCGGGGAATCTGATCGAAGGCCTCCACCATCTCCTTCACGTTCGCCTTGAAGGTCTTCCGGTTAAAGTGAAGGGTATTCTCAATGATCCGGTCATACCAGCTGTCCAGGAGCCGCTGAGTGGCGCCCTTCTCCTGCTCGTAGGGCCGGGTGGCGTAGAGGAGACGCATGGCCAGGTCGCCGTAGATACAGCCCACAGCCAGGCCGATCCCCATCTTCGCGGTGATCTTGAAGCCGGGGTTCTTCTCCAGGCCCACATAATTGAAGCTTACGACCGGGATCTGGGCCATATCCAGGTCCTTCAGCGCCTTCCGGAGCAGGGCCACATAGTTGCTGGCCCGGCAGCCGCCGCCGGTCTGGGACATGAACACCGCCGTCTTATTCAGGTCATATTTCCCGGACTTTAGCGCGCTGATCACCTGTCCCAGGGTCACGATCGTAGGGTAGCAGGCGTCGTTGTTGATGTATTTCAGGCCCTCATCCACGGCGCTGGTATCCACCTCCGGCAGGAGGACCGCCCGGTAACCCGCCTGCTGGATCACCCGCTCCAGGTATTTAAAGTGGATGGGTGACATCTGGGGGATGAGGATGGTATAGGTCTCCTTCATCTCCTTCGTGAACAGCTCACGCTGATAGGGCGCCGCCGCCTTCTCCGGGAGGATCCCATTCCGGTCCCGCTCCTCCACGGCCGCCTTCAGGGACCGGATTCGGATCTTCGCGGCGCCCAGGTTGGACACTTCGTCGATCTTCAGGACCGTATAGAGCTTATTATGCCGCTCCAGAATCTCCTGGACCTGGTCGGTGGTCACCGCGTCCAGGCCGCAGCCGAAGGAATTCAGCTGGACCACTTCCACATCCGGCCGGCTGCCGGCGAATTCCGCCGCCTTATAGAGCCGGGAATGGTAGACCCACTGGTCCAGAACCCGGATGGGCCGGGTCAGTTCTACCTTATCGGACACGGAATCTTCCGAGAGGACCACGAAAACGAAGGAGCTGATCATCTTATCCATGCCATGGTTGATCTCCGGGTCCACATGATAGGGACGGCCGGAGAGGATGATGCACTTCTTATGGTTCCGGGCGGCGTAATTCAGCGCGTAGGCGCCCTGCTTGCGGACGTCTTCCCGGTATCTGTTCTGCTCCTGACGGGCCAGCTGGACCGCTGTCCGGACCTCCTCTCTTCCGATATGGAAGGGGGCGAAGGCCCGGGTCAGCTCCCGAACCAGCTTCTCGTCATTATCATAGGGCAGGAAGGGATGGACGAAACGGACCGTGTTTTCCCGGAAGACATCATCCATGTTGTTGGCGATGACCTCGGGATAGGTAGCTACGATCGGGCAGTTGTAGTGGTTCCCGGCGCCGCTGTCTTCCACCTGCTCGTAATTCAGGCTGGGGTAGAAAATGGTCTTATATCCGTGGTCCACCAGCCACTGGACGTGGCCGTGAACCAGCTTGGCCGGGTAGCAGGCCGTGTCGGAGGAGATGGTCTCGATGCCCAGCTCGTAGATCTTCTTCGTGGAGGCAGGTGACAGGGCCACCCGGAACTTCAGGGAAGTGAAAAGGGTGAACCAGAAGGGGTAATCCTCATACATGTTCAGGACCCGCGGGATCGCCACGGTCCCCCGCTCCGCCTCGAACTCCGAGAGCGGCTCATAGCTGAAGAGCCGTTTCATCTTATACTGGTAGAGGTTGGGCAGGTCGCTGGTTTTACTCTTCTGGCCGGCCCCCTTCTCACACCGGTTGCCGGTGATGAAGCGCTCGCCGTCGCTGAATTTATTGATGGTCAGGAGGCACTGGTTCTCGCAGCCGTGGCAGCGGCCATTGGAATGCTCGACCTTAAACCGGTTCAGCTGATCCCGGTCCAGGATCGAGGACCGGGTGCCCGGGACGTAGTTCTCCTGGGCGATGATGCTGCACCCATAGGCGCCCATCAGGCCGGCGATGTCCGGCCTGATCACGTCCTTTCCGATGATCTTCTCGAAGCTCCGCAGGACGGCGTCGTTCAGGAAGGTGCCTCCCTGGACCACGATCTTATCGCCGGTCTCATCCGGGTTCCGGAGCTTGATGACCTTATACAGGGCGTTCTTGATTACAGAATAGGACAGGCCCGCGGAGATATCCCCGATGGAAGCGCCCTCCTTCTGGGCCTGCTTCACCTTCGAATTCAT
>CACZTH010000155.1 GCA_902784035.1 uncultured Eubacteriales bacterium | reverse complement strand
CAGGCAGGCGCCTGAGGGATGAAAAAAGGACCGTTCAATACGGTCCTTTCTTCGTTGGTGCGGTTGGAGGGATTCGAACCCTCATGACTCTCATCACACGGACCTGAACCGTGCGCGTCTGCCAATTCCGCCACAACCGCATGTCGTGCGACGCAAGTATTATTATACACATCCCACGGAGATTTGCAAGCCATATTTCAGTAAAACTTTTCGAAAACCGGACGCCCGCCGGAGGCCTTTGTCCCAGCGGCTTCCTCCCCTGGATGAAAACAGGGAGACGGATACCCGTCCCCCCCCCTGATGCCAGTATCTCTCCTGGATCAGTCCTCTTCATTCATGATGGCCTCGAATTCCTTCACAACCTTCTGGAACAGGTCGTCGTCTTCGATGTCTGTCAGTTCGAAGGAGGCGTCATCGTACTCCTGATAGTGGTACAGGTAAACATCATCCGTTCCGTCCAGCGGCGCCAGCGCGATGTAATCCTGATCCCCGACCGGGAAGGTTCCCATGATCTCGCAGTCTACCTTAGAGTCGTCGTCAAATTCCAGGGTGATGATCTCGGGCTCTTCCTCCGGGACAGATGTCTGGCCCTTCTTCTCTTCTGCCATGGCAGTCCTCCACTTCCGGCGGAGCTCCTCCGCCATAATAAGGGTTGGTTTCTAACGTTCAATATACCATCAATCCGGGTCCTTGGCAATATCGGGAAGACCCGCGGGCTCCCGGTCCTTTTTCCCCCGGAAGAAATCATAGACGTTTTCCGCCACCTGGGCGGGCAGGCCGCCCTCCTCCTGGAGCTGCTCCACGGTGGCGTTTCTGATATTCTCCACGGTCTTGAATCGGTACAGGAGCTCGTTCCGCCGCTTCGGGCCTATGCCGGGGATGTCGTCCAGGGCTGAATGAATGGACCTGCGGCCGTGAAGCCGGTGGTGGTAGTCGATGGCGAACCGGTGAACCTCCTCCTGGATGGTCCCGGCGTAGCGGAACAGAACGGGCCGGTTCCGCAGGGGAAGCTCCCGGCCATCCCGGAAGACCGCGGCCCGGGTCCGGTGGTGGTCATCCTTCGCCAGGCCGACCACCGGCACCCTGACACCCAGCGCGTCCAGGACCTTCGAAGCCGCCGTCACCTGGCCCAGGCCGCCATCCATCATGATCAGATCCGGCAGACGGATGAACCCCGGGTCTCCATTCAAGGCCCGCTTATACCGCCGGTAAAGGACCTCCTGGAGGCTGGCGTAGTCATCCGGCCCGTCGACAGTCTTGATCCTGAACCTGCGGTAGTCCTTCTTCACCGGCTCCAGGCCGCTGAAAACCACCATGGCCCCGACAGAGTCCACGCCATTGGTGTTGGAGATGTCGTAGGACTCCACCCGCATGGGCTGGCCCGCCCGCTCGGGATCCCTCTGGAAGCCGCCCTCCTGAAAAAGCCTTTCCAGTTCCCTCAGCACGGCCTGCTCGTTCTCCCGGCGGACCTCCGTCCGGTCCGCCAGGCTCTTCGTCATTTCCTGAAGGTCCGCCTTCGTCAGGTTCAGCAGGGCCCGCTTGTTTCCCCGCTGAGGTACGTAGATCCGGACTTTATGACCCTCCCTGCTGAGGAAGTCCTCCAGCAGCGCCTTCTCCTCCGGCAGCTCCTCCACCAGGATCTCCCGGGGCACCACGGCCCACTGACTGTAATACTGCTTCAGGAAGGCGCCCACCATCTCCTTTTTCTGATCCTCCTCCGCCGCCTGGATCGAGAAGGTCTCCCTGCCGCTCAGCTTCCCCTTCCGGACCGGGAAAAGGGCGATGAAGGCATGATCGTGATCCTTTCCCGCCAGGACGATATCCAGGTCCTGATCGGATACCATGGTCACCCGCTGGGTCTCTTCCAGCTTCCGGACCGCCAGAATCTGGTCCCGCCACCTGGCCGCTTCCTCGAAACGAAGCTCCTCGGAAGCCCGTTCCATGTTCTCGGAGATACGGCGGATCAGAGGCTTGTCTTTTCCGGACAGGAACTGAAGGATCTCATCGATCGACTTTCGGTACTCCTCCTTTGATACCCCGCCTCCGCAGATCCCCCGGCAGGTCTGTATGTGATAATTCAGGCATGGCCGGTGGCCGGCGGGAAACGTCTGCCAGGAGCAGCGCTTAAGCTGATACATGGAAGACAGGAGATCCACGATCTCGTTGACGGCGCCCGCGTCGGAATAGGGCCCGAAATATTTGTTCCCATCCTTCCTGACGATCCGCGTCTTCAGAACCCGGGGATATTCCTCACTGGTGGTCACCATGATATAGGGATAGGTCTTGTCGTCCCGGAGCAGCACATTATACCGGGGCATGTATTTCTTAATCAGGTTGCATTCCAGGATCAGCGCTTCCATCTCACTGGCGCAGGTGATGTACTCAAACTCCGCGATGTGAGAAACCAGGGCCTTCACCTTCGGACTGCTGTTCTGATAGGAGGTCTGGAAGTACTGACGGACCCGGCTCTTCAGCGAGATCGCCTTCCCCACATAGATGACATTGCCTAATTTATCCTTATGCAGATAAACTCCCGGAGAGTCCGGGAGTTTTTTCAGATTTTCCTGTATATCGAACATCTCTCACCTCTGAGCTCAGAACCGCCAGCCCCGCCGCCGGTGATCCTCCTCTTCCAGCAGCCTCTCCATCGCCAGCCGCTCGATCTTTCGCTGCCTGGCGAGCTCCCGGCGCTTTCTGGCCCGCCGCCTGCGGATGAGGATGATCAGAACGAGCAGGACCAGGATTCCCGCGGCCGCCCCCAGGATCATGGTCATGGTATTGGAGATCCCAAAATAAGAGGGAAACCAGCCCGCGGCCACCGCCTCACGGACCACCAGGGGGACAGCGTTCACCTTATCGCCGCCCACATAGATCTCGATCCGGCCCACCTCATCGCCGGCCTTCAGAGGCGCCTTCACGCTGTCATTCATCACGGTCTTCGTGGTGATCAGCTTCTTCGACCCTTCCTGGGGGATGTAGGCGTAGCCGTCTTCCTGCGTGTAGGTCTCCACACGGGTCTTCTCACCGTGGACCACCCGGACCATCCCGGCTTTCGCGCCCCGCTTCACGGCCCGGAAACCCCGGATCGACCGGACCCCATAATCAATGAGCCGGTCCAGGTCCTTCTCCCGCGCTTCCTTTCCGGCGCCCAGGAGGACGATATACAGGTCCAGCCCGTTTTTCTGATAGCCGACCACGGTGGCCCCATTCTTCTTCCCGTCCTCCGCGGTGACCATGGCGTAGATGCCGGCCGCCTCGTGACTGATCTGGGTCTGGTCCGCCCGCAGAGTCCGGGCTTTATTTTTGTTCGTCTGGGGGAGAGTGTATTCCTCCGTCCCCAGCACCTTCCGCAGGGTCTGGTTGGACAGCGCCACCCGGGTCAGGGCGAGCAGGTCGTGGGCGCTGGTATACTGCCCGTCCTTCCTGATCCCGGTGCTGTTGACGAACCGGGTCCCGGTGCAGCCGATGCTCT
>CACZTH010000154.1 GCA_902784035.1 uncultured Eubacteriales bacterium | reverse complement strand
TTTCAGGAATGACCTGATCAATAATACCATCTATCATCTGCTGGACTTCGAGAAGCACAGCAGTTTCCAGTCAGCCCTTCGGGAAGCCGCCATCAGCAATGAGTTTCAGGTGATCCTCCTGTCCCGGGACTTCAATCCCATCATGACGGTGGAAACCCGGCATAAGGTCCGGATCGCCGACGCCATCCGGATGGGGAAGGCGAAGAATATCGAGAAGTCAGGCATCTATACTTTCATCGATGTGGATGGGGTCCTGACCTACTGGGGACCGATTCGGGCCAACGGAGAGAAATACTTTCTGTTCATCGTGGACAACGAGGATAATTACTCCGCGGCGGAGATCTCCAAACTGGCGGAGATCATCGAGATCGCCATGTCCATGTGGAAGTATACGCCGGAGCGGGACGTGAAGACGGAGTTCGTGAAAGCCCTGATCCGGGATAATAAGAGCCTGGCTTACTCCCTGAAGGATGAGATGGAGCTGGAACCCGCCAACATTCTGGGCGTGTTCACAGCCCGGGGCATTAATACGCCGGAGGGAACCGCTGTCCTGGACCAGTTCGAGGAGGAGCGGGGACTGGAGATCCTCCGGATCGCCGACGCGGAGGAAACGAACGCCGTCATCCTCCGGTCGCCGGATCATCCGGAGATCGAGCGGGGCGAGCAGAAGAAGGCCTGCCTGGATATGTATAATACCCTGAAGGAGGGCGGACAGAAGGTCCGCATCTTCCAGGTCACGGAGGTCAACGGGATCGAGGGAGCCGGCGACGCCTTCCACCTGATCATGGAGACCTGGACCTTCGTCGAGAGTGTCTTCCCCTATAAGCGGGTATTTTCCAAGTTCGAGCTCTCCATGGTCTCGAACTGCATCAACATCCAGGTCCAGGGAGGTCACCTTCGGAAGACCTTCCTGGATCTGCTGGAGCCCTTCCAGCGGGAGATGGGCGAGAATAAGGCCCGCCAGCTCCTGGATACCCTAGAGACGTTCGTTCTGGACGCGGGCATGAACAGCGGCAAGACCAGCGAGTTCATGGGCATCCATACGAATACCGTTCAGTATCGTCTGAAACGGATTAATGAAGTCCTGGGCGCGGAAATCACCGGGAACAGAGTCATCCCGGGATTGACCATCGCCCTGGCCCTGCAGCGGCTCGAACGGGCCGTGAAATGATGATGACCATCGGAAAGGGAGCGTCATGTTATTAGCCTTTGACATCGGTAACAGCAACATTGTACTTGGCTTGTTCCAGGACGACAGTCTGCTGACAGACTGGAGAATCGAGACGGACTCCGGGAAGAGCGCGGACGAGTACGGACTGCTTATCAAGCAGTTCTTCGATTATGAAGGTCTGAGAATGGAGGATGTGGACGACATCATCATCTCTACCGTTGTGCCTTCCGTCATGTACACCATCCGCCATATGGCGGAGAAGTACTTCCATAAGAACGCCCTCATCGTGGAGTCAGGCATTAAGACCGGCCTGGTCATCCGCTATGACAACCCCAAGCAGCTGGGCGCGGACCGGATCGTGGACGCCGTAGCCGCTTACTATAAGTATGGCGGGCCGCTGATCGTCATCGATATCGGCACCGCCACCACCATTGACGCCGTCACCTCGAACGCCGAGTATCTGGGCGGCACCATCGCCCCCGGCGTGAAGATCTCCTCAGAGGTCCTGACCAGCCGGACGGCCCAGCTGCCGAAGGTCGAGCTGGAGGCGCCGGGCCGGACCATCTGCCGGAATACCGTGGTGGGCATCCAGTCCGGCCTGGTCTACGGCCACATGGGCATGGTGGAATTCATCGTGCAGAAAATGAAGAAGGAGATCCAGGAGGTCGAGGGCGAGGACACCCCCGTTAAGGTCATCGCCACCGGCGGCATGTCTACCCTGATTAAGAACGGCGTGGACTGCATCGACGTGGTAGACAGAATGCTGACCCTGGACGGACTGAACATCATCTACCAGAAGAACCGCCGCCACCGGAGCCGGCGGTCCCGCTGCGACACCCCGGGACCGGCTCCTTCGAAATAGGATGAGGACCCGCGGATGACTGACAGGAGCCCGCTGAAAAACGGCTTCGACCTGAAGACCATCGGCGATGTGGCGCTGGAAAACCCGTTTTTTCTGGCGCCCATGGCCGGTGTATCTGACGCCCCCATGCGGCGGATCTGCCGCGAGATGGGGGCGTCTTTCACCTGCTCGGAAATGATCTCCGCGAAGGCCCTGTATTACGGGGACAGGAAGACCGCGAAGATCAGCTTCCTCTATCCGGGCGAGGGGCCCACCGCCCTTCAGATCTTCGGTCATGAACCGGACATCATCGCCTTCGCGGCGGAGAAACTGGCCCCTCTGCCGAACGCGGTCCTGGACATCAACATGGGCTGCCCGGTGCCGAAGATCGTGAAGAACGGGGATGGGTCCGCCCTGATGAAGGACCCGGATCTGTGTGAGCGCCTGGTCCGGGCAGCCGTGTCCGCCGCCGGGAAACCAGTGACAGTGAAGATCAGGGCCGGCTTCACGGAGAAGACGAAGAACGCGGTGGAGGTGGCCCAGGCCTGTGAGGCGGGAGGGGCGGCCATGATCGCGGTCCACGGCAGGACCCGGGAGGCCTACTACAGCGGGGAGCCGGACCTGTCCGTCATCCGCGCGGTGAAGGCGGCAGTGGAGGTGCCGGTGGCCGGGAACGGAAACGTGTCGGATGCCGCCTCCTGCCTGAGGATGCTGAGAGAGACGGAATGCGATTTCGTCATGGTGGCCCGGGCGGCCAGGGGCAACCCCTGGATCTTCCGGGATCTTCTGGCCCTGTGGGAGGGGACCCGGGAGCCGGCTCCGCCCGACCTCGCGGAGAAGGCGGCCCTGATGAGCCGCCAGTACCGGGAGATTCGGGCTCTGAAGGGCGACTACGTCGCGGTCCGGGAGATGCGGAAGATCGTGGGATGGTTCCTCCACGGCGTTCCGGGTGCCGCCCGATTCCGGGAGCGGGTGAACCATGTGACAGATCCGGAGCTCCTGGCGGGCCTCCTGGAGGGGCTTCAGGACCAGGGCGCGGGACCCGTCCTGCCCTGGTGACAGATGGCGTGATGGGATAATTCTGATTTACAAGCCTGGAGTTTATCTGTATAATACCGGGGTATATAACAGAAAGATCATAGAAATTCCAGGCCGTGGGCTGTGGAGAAAAGGAGTAATGAGATGGAAGAGAAAGTCAATGCCGCGCTGGCGGAGATCAGACAGATTCTTCAGAGAGATGGAGGAGACCTGGAGCTGGCCGGGATCACCGATGACAACATCGTCCAGGTCAGACTGCAGGGCCACTGCGTCGGCTGCCCCGGCGCCCAGATGACCCTCCGCATGATCGTGGAACAGGTGCTGCAGGAGGCGGTGCCTGAAGTGAAGGGCGTGCAGGCCGTCTAAGGAACGGCCGGGACTGCCCGGCGCGGGAGGGAAAGACATGGACGTGAAACAGATCTTGGAGAAAGACCGCGTCCTCGCCGTACAGACCCTCAGCGAACTGATTTCGATGAAGAGCGTGCAAGAGGATCCTGCACCCGCTCCTGACGGAGGTGTCTATCCCTTCGGCCAGGGCGTGCAGGATGCTTTTGCGTATATGCTTCGGAAGGGCCAGGAGTTCGGCTTTCGGGTCCTGGACTATGACCGCTTCGGCGGCCACATCGAATTCGGCGAGGGGTCGGAGACGGTGGGGATCATGGCTCATTTAGACGTGGTGCCGGCAGGAGAGGGCTGGTCCTTCGATCCCTTCTCGGGGGTCGTGAAGGACGGATTCCTGTACGGCAGAGGCGCGACGGACGATAAGGGACCTCTGGTAGCCGCCTTTTTCGCCATGAAGGCCCTGAAGGACAGCGGATTCGAGCCGAAGAGGCGGGTTCGGCTGATCCTGGGCCTGGACGAGGAGCAGGAATGGCGGGGCATGCATCACTACCTGGAGCATGTGGGCGCCCCGGATCTGGGCTTCACCCCTGACGCGGATTTTCCGGTCCTCTATGGCGAGAAGGGGATCCTCCAGTTCGATCTGGCGAAGAAGCTTGTCGACCGGAAGCGGCGGGGCCTGACCCTTCGGAAACTGTCAGGGGGCATGGCACGGAACGTGGTGCCGGAGAAGGCCAGGGCCCTGGTCAACCACCCCGACCGGAAGGTCTATGACCAGATCCGGAACCAGGCGGCCGCCTTCCAGGCGGAGACCGGTCATCAGCTGACGGTCCGGCCCCTGGGCAGGTCTCTGGAGATCCTGGCCATGGGCAGGTCCGCCCACGCCTCCACCCCGGATCAGGGCCTGAACGCCATCTCGGTCCTTTTCGATTTTCTGGCCAGGCTGGACTTCGAGGACGATGGGCTCCAGGACTTCCTGACCTTCTATAACGACCATATCGGCTACCGGACGGACGGGTCCGCCATCGGGCTGGCCATGTCCGACCAGGATTCCGGCCCCCTGACCTTTAATGTGGGGCTCTGTACCTACGACGGTGGTTCCGTCCAGATCTCCTGCGACGTCCGCTACCCGGTGACGAAAACCGCGGACCAGGTCTACGAGCGGCTCCGTCCCTACGCCGACGCAAGCCAGCTTGGGATCGTCCGCGGGAAGGACGAAGCGCCCATTTTCATGGAGAAGGACAGCCCCCTGGTGACCTCTCTCATGGAGGTTTATCGTGAGGTCACCGGCGACCGGGACAGCCAGCCCCTGGTCATCGGCGGCGGCACCTTCGCCCGGGCCTGCCCGAACATCGTAGCCTTCGGCGGCCACTTCCAGGGCGAGCCGGACCTCATGCACCAGAGGGACGAGAAGCTTTCCCTGGACAGCTTCTATAAGATGATGGACATCTACGCCGCCGCCATCCGGAAGATCAGCGGGGAAGCGTCATGAGAACCCTGACCCTGCGCGGAGAAGAAGAGACCCGGGCTTTCGCGGAGGACCTGGCCGCCGGCCTCCGCCCGAACGACGTGGTGGCTCTGGTGGGGGATCTGGGCACCGGGAAGACCACGATGACGAAGTACATCGCGGCTGCCCTGGGCGTGACCGAGCCCGTTACCAGCCCCACCTTCACCATCGTTCAGGAGCACCGGTCCGGCCGCCTGCCCCTCTTCCACTTCGACGTTTACCGGGTGGATTCTCCACAGGAGATCCTGGACGTGGGGGCGGATGAGTACTTCGACGCGGGCGGAATCTGCGTCATCGAGTGGGCGGACCGGATCGCCGACCTCCTGCCCGACGAGACGAAGGTGATCCTCCTGCGCTACGGAGAGAAGGAAGGAGAACGGATCCTTACATGTACCTTTTAGCCATCGATACCACAGGCCCCGTAGGCGGCTGCGCCCTTCTGAATCTGGAGACGGAAGAGATCCTGGAGAAGACCACGAGCGAGCCCATGTCCCATCTGAGGCTCCTGGCCAGCCTGATGGACCAGGCCCTCCGGGAGGCGGGGGCCAGACCCGCTGACCTGGCCTGTGTGGCGGCCTCCGCCGGCCCCGGCTCCTATACCGGCATTCGGATCGGCGTCACCACCGCCCGGACCCTGGGTCAGGCGCTGTCCATCCCCTGCCTGAAGGTTCCGACCCTGGATATGTTCCGCCTGAGGGCGAAAGATCGGCCGGCCGCGGTCATCCTGAACGCCCGGCGGGGGCAGGTCTACGGAGCGCTTTTTGACAAAGGCGGGACGACGGTCCTCGATCCGGGTCCCTGTATGCTGACCGACGTGACGGCCGCCCAGAAACAGGCTGGCCTCCGGCCTGTTTACTACGGGGACGGGATCGACGCCTACCTGGAGGACGCAAGATGGGGCGGCGCCCTGCGGGAAGCCCTGGACCAGGGAGCCAGCCTGGCCCCGGCGGCGGAGCGTTACCAGGGGGCGGCTCTGGCTGCCAGGTATGCCCTCCCTCTCTGGCGGGCGGGGCGGACGCTGGATCCGGCGGCCCTGCTTCCGGATTACATGCGGAAAACGGAGGCGGAGGTCAGACTGGCCGATGGTTCCCTTCGCAGGGCCCATGAAGAGAAGATGAAGAGGTTCCTGAAGGCATGAACCGCCCGGGGCGAAGCGCCCGGACAGCCGGGGAGCCTTTGTCCATACCTTACAGATATAGAAAGGACGGCCATGATCTCAGAACTCATGATCAGACGGGCCGCGCCGAAGGACGCGGCTGCGCTGGCGGACCTGGAGAAGGCCTGCTTCAGCGAGCCCTGGTCCCAGGAGGCCATCGCTCACGATATAGAATTCAACGAGCTGGTCACCACCGTGGTGGCCGCCGCCGATAAGAAGGTCATCGGCTACATCAGCGTTCAGATCCTTCTGGACGAGTGCGACATCCGGCGAGTGGCGGTGCTGCCGGATTACCAGAACATGAAGGTGGGGTCCATCCTGATGAACGCGCTGATCAACCTGACTGAAAGCGCTGGCGTCCAGTGCCATACGCTGGAGGTTCGGGATGGTAATGAGCCCGCGCGGAAGCTCTATGAGAAGTTTGGCTTTCAGGAGTGCGGGCGCAGGAAGGACTACTACGGTCCGGGCAGCGACGCCATACTCATGACCAGGATTGGCGACCCGACCGAGAGTGATCCGGCCCGGCAGGCCTAGGAGGAAGGATGAAGAACGGTAGCTTTCTGACCCTGGGCATCGAGTCCAGCTGTGATGAGACGGCCATCGCGGTGGTGGCCGACGGCAGGCGGATCCTGTCTAATGTGATTTCCTCTCAGATCGACATCCACACAGCCTACGGCGGGGTGGTGCCGGAGATCGCCTCCCGCAACCACCTGCAGAACATCAACCTGGTCCTGGACCAGGCTCTGGGGGAGGCGGGCGTCCGCCTGGAAGACATCGACCTGATCGGGGTCACGAAGGGGCCTGGCCTCATCGGATGCGTGGTCATCGGGGTGGCCTGCGCGAAGGCCCTTTCCTTCGCCCGGGGGATCCCCCTGGTCGGGGTCAACCACATGCATGGACATGTGAGCGCCAATTACCTCCAGTACCCGGACCTGGAGCCGCCCTTCCTGGCTTTGATCGTCTCCGGCGGCCATACCAACATCGTGGAGGTGAAGGCTTACGGCCAGTGCGAGGTCCTGGGGGCCACCCGGGACGACGCGGCGGGCGAGGCCTTCGATAAGGTGGCCCGGGTCATCGGCCTCGGCTATCCGGGCGGCCCGAAGATCGACCGGGCCGCCCGGCGGGGAGACCCTGATGCCATTCACTTCAAGCGGGTCCTCCTGGAGCCCGGCAGTTATGACTTCAGCTTCAGCGGTCTGAAGACGCAGGTTCTGAACCGGGTCAACCAGGCCCGAATGCAGGGGAAGGATCTGCCGGTGGAGGACATCGCGGCCAGCTTCCAGCAGGCGGTCCTGGATGTGATCGTGGAGAAGGTCATGGCCGCTGTGAAGGAGCGGGGGGAGGACCGGGTCGTCATCGCCGGCGGGGTCGCGGCGAATTCCGGTCTTCGGGACCAGCTCAGCCGGGCCTGTGAAGGGGCGGGCGTCCGGCTCTATCTGCCGGACCCGGTCCTTTGCACGGATAATGGGGCCATGATCGCCTCCGCCGCTTATTACCAGTACCAGACGCAGGGCCCGGATGACCTGACCCTGGACGCCCGGGCGGACCTGCCGCTGTAGCGGGAGCCGCGCGGGTTCCGGAAGGGCGAGTCCCGGGGCTCCATCGAGCGGCCGACGGGGCCGGCGATGATTCGTCCGGCTGCCTTCGGCGCTTACCACGGGCCCGGCCGCCCTGCGGCGCCCGCGAACGCTTACCACGGGCCACGGCCGCCTGCGGCGCCCGCGAACGCCTGCCCGGGCCGCCTTTGTCAGCTCCATGAGACGAGGAAGGATGCCATGATCGTACTTTCAGCACAGGAAATCACGAAAGCCTACGGTACCGACACGATCTTAGACCGGGTCTCTTTTCGCGTGGGTCAGGGGGACAGGATCGGCATCGTCGGCGCCAATGGGGCAGGGAAGACCACTCTGCTGGAGATCCTGGCCGGCCGGGACCGGGCCGATTCCGGAACCTCCTATCTGTCTGCCGGCATGACCATGGGCTACCTTCGCCAGAACGATACCTTCCGGGATGACAGGACCGTTCTGGAGGAGGTGGCGGAGATCTACGAGCCCTTCCGGAAGATGGAGGAAGAGATCGCGGCCCTGACCCAGCGGATCGCGGAGCTGGGAGCGGCCGGGACCGACCCGGAGGACCCCGAATACCGGAAGGTCATGGCCCGCTACGGGACCCTGCAGGAGACCTTCGAGCGCAGGGGCGGCTTCAGCTATAAAAGCGAGATGCGGGGGATCCTGAACAGCATGGCCTTCGGGGAAGAGACCTTCGGGAAACCCATCCGGTCCCTGTCCGGCGGCGAAAGGACCCGGCTGGCCCTGGCCTGTCTCCTCATGAAGAAACCAGACCTCCTCATGCTGGACGAGCCGACCAACCACCTGGACATCGGCATGCTGAAGTGGCTGGAGCAGTTCCTCCGGGCTTACAGCGGCACGGTGATCATGGTTTCCCACGACCGGTATTTCCTGGATCAGCTCTGCACCGGCATCTTCGAGCTGGAACACGGCCGCATGACCTGCTGGCGGGGAAATTATACCGCCTACGCCGAGAAGAAGCGCCAGCAGCGCGAGGCTGACCTCCGGGCCTACCGGAAGCAGCAGGACGAGATCCGCCGCCAGGAGGAAATGATCCGGCGGTTTAAGGGTCACGGCACCGAGCACCTGGCCAAGCGCGCCGCCTCCCGGGAGAAGAAGCTGGCCAGCATGGAGCGGCTGGACCGGCCGGAAGCCGAGGCTGGCAGCATCCACATGCGCTTCAGTCAGGACTTCAAGAGCGGCACTGACGTCCTCTTCGGCGAGGGTCTGACCCAGTCCTTCCGTGAAGAGGACGGCGGGGTCCGGACCCTGTATGAGAATGTGGACTTCGACATTAAGAGCGGCGACCGGATCTGCATCGTCGGCCCCAACGGGATCGGGAAGACCACCCTCCTCCGGATCATGATCGGCGACCAGGTTCCCACCGGCGGCTATCTGAAGGTGGGCCATAATGTCACCTTCGGCTACTACGACCAGCGCCAGCAGCAGCTGGATCCCCGGAACACCGTCCTGGAAGAGGTTCATGACTCCTACCGCCTCTATAAGGACAGCGAGATCCGGTCCTTCCTGGGCCGCTTTCTCTTCAGGGGCGACAGTGTCTTCACCCTGGTCGGCGACCTGTCCGGCGGAGAGAAAGCCCGCCTGGCCCTCCTGAAACTCATGCTGTCCGGCGCGAATGTCCTCGTCCTGGACGAACCCACCAACCACCTGGACATCGCCTCGAAGGAGGTGTTCGAGGACGCCCTTCTGGATTACCCCGGCACCGTCATCGCCGTCTCCCACGACCGCTACTTCCTCAACCGGGTGGCCACGAAGATCTTCGAGCTGGGCCGCGGCGGCATCACTCGCTTCGAAGGCGGCTACGACTACTATGAGGAGAAGCGCGCCTCCATCGCCTCCGGCCGTCAGTACCTGAACCAGATGGGCGCCCAGGGGAATTCCGATGGTATGGGAAAAGGCTCCTCCGCGGGCGTTCACCCGTCCCCGGCGCCCTCCGGGCAGACCTCCTCCGCGCCAGCCCGGGCCGGGGACCCCATCCCCGGCCCGGGCTTGTCCGGGGCCCAGGCGGGCGGTCCGCCGGCAGACGCTGCCGGAATACGCGCGGCTGCTGGAACTTCCGGCGCGGCCGGGCAGTCCGGCGCGGCCGGAACGCCTGGCGGGCGGCCTTTGTCCGCCCAGGAGAGCCGGGACCAGAAGAAACAGCGGCAGGCCGAAGAACGCCGCCGGATGCGCGCCCTGAAAAAGCTGGAGGAGGAGATCGAGGATCTGGAGGAGAAGATCGGCGCCCTTCAGGAGGAGATGTGCAGGCCCGCGGTCGCCATGGACCCGGTCAAGCTCCGGCGGCTCAGTGAAGAGCTGGGTGGACTCCAGGAGAAACTGGACCAGGACTATGAAGAATGGGCGGAAATAGGAGATTGAGTTCCCTGTCATTTTATCCTTGCACTTAGAGGGTGGCGGGCATATAATAGGCCATGTAAAAATTTTTCAAGACAGGAGGGACGATATGGTTTTCGATAAAATCAGAGACATCATCGTAGAGCAGCTCAGCGTAGATGAGTCCATGGTCACGATGGACACGAATCTGATGAAGGATCTGGAAGCCGATTCTCTGGACGCCGTTGAGATCATTATGGCGATCGAGGAAGAGTTCGGCGTGGAGATCCCTGATGAGGAAGCAGAGAAGTTCAAGCTGGTTGGCGACCTGGTCAACTATGTGGAAGAGCACGCGGAATAGAAGCCGGATGATGCGCTGACAGTCTGTCGGCTGAGCCTGCCCCCTGGGGCAGGTTTTTTTATTTTTCGAAGGCAGAAACCGGCATGAGAACGGGCTCGGGGGGGCCCGCGCGGGGGGACGGCCGTCTCTTCTCCGGCCGAACGCCGGGCCGGCTTTGTTAATTGCTCCCCCCTGTATGGACAAAAAAATCACAATGCCCTTCACTACTGTGTTATAATATAAACAATCATTAGAAGGGAGACTATAATGAGAAGAAAAAACGCGAAAATCTCCAACGCCGTGATTCGACGCCTGCCCCGCTACCGCCGGTACCTGATCGAGCTTCAGAAGAAGGGCGTAGAAAAGATCTCGTCGAAGGAGTTCAGCAGCCTCATCGGCTATACCGCCTCTCAGATCCGGCAGGACCTGAACAATTTCGGCGATTTCGGCCAGCAGGGCTACGGCTACAGCGTGGATGGCTTATATAATGAAATCAGCGCCATCCTGGGCCTGGATAAGGAATACGAGATGGTTTTGATCGGCGCGGGCAATCTGGGCCAGGCCATTTCGAAATATACGATTCACATTCAGCAGGGCTTCAACATCGTGGCGGCTTTCGAGGTCAACCCCGACCTGATCGGGAAGGACGTGGAAGGCATCCCCATTCTGGACTACGAGGACCTGGTGGACTATGTGGAGAAGAATGACATCGACATCGGCATTATCTGCGTCAACCAGGGGAACGCCCAGGAGGTGGCGGACCGGCTCTGCTTCGCCGGCGTGAAGGGGATCTGGAATTATTCCCTGGTGGACCTGGAGGTGCCCGGCCGGGTCGCCCTCGAGTCCGTCCACCTGTCGGACACCCTTCACTCCCTGGCCTATCACATGAACGTGAAGCGGAAGGAAGCGGAGGAGAAGGCCCGGGAGGCTGAAGAGGCTCTGGAGAAGGAAGAGAAAACGAAGGCGGCCCCCGCGGGCGGTCAGGCTCAGGCTTAGGCCGGCGGCGGGAACCTGCGGGCGGGGCCTCGGAAGCCGCGCCGCTCCCGGACCCGGACAATAAAAAACCGCTTCGCTTCAGCGAAACGGTTTTTCTTTTCAGTCAGATCTGACAGTCTGCTTCCGCGGGACTTACGCCTCAGCAGGAGCGCCGACCGGACATACACCAGCGCAGGAACCGCAGGAGATGCACTTGTCCTCGTCGATCAAGTAGGCGGCGTCGCCCTGGGAGATCGCCTCGACCGGGCACTCAGCCTCGCAGGCACCGCAGGAGATACAGCTGTTCGCGTCAATCTTGTAAGCCATGGGAAAAACCCTCCTTATAATTAAAAGATCATAGAAATTTATTGGTTATTTCGGATTATATCAGAAAGGGAGAGAGAAGTAAAGATGTTCGTTTACTCTTTAACAGGCCGGAGCGGAACGGGAAAAAGCTATCAGGCCATGTCTCTCTGCAATGACCTGGGGATCGAAGCCATTATCGACGACGGTCTCTTCATCATGGACCATCAGGTGGAGGCAGGCCATTCCGCCAAGCGGGAAGGGACGAAGGTCGGCGCGATTAAAGCCGCTGTTTTCGCCCGGGAGGACCACCGCCGGGAGGTGGCGGACCGGATCCGGGAGCTCAAGCCGGAAAAGATCCTGGTTCTGGGCACTTCGGACGCTATGGCGGATAAAATCTGCGAGCAGCTGGAACTTCCCCCGGTCGGAGAGCGGATCCACATCGAGGACATCACCACCGGCGAGGAGCGGGCCATCGCCCGCCGGTCCCGCCAGGGCCAGGGGAAGCATGTCATTCCGGTTCCCTCCATGCAGCTGAAGAGGGACTTCGC
>CACZTH010000153.1 GCA_902784035.1 uncultured Eubacteriales bacterium | reverse complement strand
CTTCACCAGAGGAAGGCAGTATTCGCAAAGGACCGGCAGGTCGGCCACCGCCCGGGACACCGCCAGGTCATACCGTTCCCTGTGCGCAGGATTTCTTCCCAGATCCTCCGCCCGCCCATGGACCATCTCTACATTCCCGATCTCCAGATCGTCCGCGAACTCCCGGATGACCCGAAGGCGTTTGCGGAGGGAATCCATGAGGACGAAGCGCTTCTCCGGGGAAGCCAGCGCCAGAGGAATTCCCGGGAAACCGCCACCCGTTCCCACATCGATAATGGTATCCGCTTTCTGGTATTCCGGCAGCCGGAGAGCGTCCAGTGAGTCGATGTAGTGACGGGCCAGGAATTCCTCAGGTTCCCTGACCGCGGTCAGGTTGATGAACCGGTTCCGGTCCAGGACCTTTTCCATATATTTATAGAGGGTCTCTGCCTGGGCTTCCGTAAGCTGAGGAACCGCGGTCAGCAGCTGCTCCCGGAAGGCCGCGATCGGCATGACCGGAACCGGGGGGATCTCCTTCGTTCCAGTCTCCCCGCCGGGACGGCCTGCCTCCTTCACCTGGTTCTTCTCCACCGCCGTGTCCATCCTCTTCTCTTTCCTATTCCTGCTGCCCGCCATGTCTTCTCCTTTCCTTTTCCAACCAGACCAGGAGGACACTGATATCCGCGGGAGAGACACCGGAAATCCGGGAGGCCTGTCCCACAGACCGGGGGCGGATCCGATCCAGCTTCTGCCGGGCCTCAATCCGGAGGCCCTGGATACCGCTGTAATCCGCGTCCTCCGGCAGGCGCCGGTCCTCCAGCTTCCGGAACTTGGCGATCCGCCGGTCCTGCATGGCGATGTATCCTTCATATTTAATCCGGACAGCCACCTCGTCGATCACATGGGCCGGGAGGAGAGGACGGCCTTTGTCGACAACTTCCATATTCTGGTAGGAAACCTCCGGCCGCTTCAGGAGGGCGGCCAGGGAACAGCCCTGCTTGAGGGGAGCCCCTCCGACGGACAGGATGAAGCCTTCAGCCTCCTTCGGGCTGATATGGGCCGTTTCCAGCCTGTGGATCTCCTCTTCTACCGAAGCCTTCTTCCAAAGGTACTTCTGGTAGCGTTCTTCCGTCACCAGCCCCAGCTGATAACCCTTCTCCGTCAGACGGGTATCGGCGTTGTCCTGGCGGAGGACCAGCCGGTATTCAGCCCGGCTGGTCATGATCCGGTAGGGTTCGTTGGTCCCCTTCGTGACCAGGTCGTCTATCAGGACCCCGATGTAAGCCTCGCTCCGGTCCAGAACGAAGGGCGGCCTGCCCTGGATGAACCGGGCGGCATTAATGCCGGCCATCAGGCCCTGGGCCGCGGCTTCCTCATAGCCGGAACTACCATTGAACTGGCCGGCGCAGAACAGACCCTTCCATTTACGGTAGGCCAGACCCGGAGTCAGCTCCTGGGGGTCGATGCAGTCGTACTCAATGGCGTAGGCCGGCCGAGTGATCTTGATATGCTCAAGACCCGGGATCGTGTGGTAGAAATCCCTTTGCACGTCCTCCGGCAGGCTGGAGCTCATGCCTTGGATGTACATTTCGGAGGTGTTCTCCCCCTCCGGCTCGATGAAGAGTTGGTGGCGCTTCCGGTCCGGGAAACGGTGGATCTTATCCTCGATAGAGGGGCAGTAGCGGGGACCAACCCCCTGAATCTCCCCGCCGAAGAGGGCGGAACGCTGGAAATTCCGCCGGATGATGTCGTGGGTCCGCTCATTCGTATAGGTCAGCCAGCAGGACGCCTGGTCCCGATGAAGCTCGTCATTCATGAAGGAGAAGGGCACGATGGGCTCATCCCCCTCCTGCCGATCCATCTTCTCATAATCGAAGGTCTCCGCCAGAGCCCTGGCGGGGGTCCCGGTCTTAAACCGGCGGAGGCTCATCCCCCGCTTCTTCAGGCTTTCAGAGAGGGTGATCGAAGGGGCTAAACCATTAGGACCACTGCTAAAATGGCTTAAACCGATGAAAATCTTACCTCCCAGGAAGGTCCCGGTCGCGATGACGACGGCCCGGCAGGTATAATAGGCTCCGGTCCGGGTCTGAACGCCCTTCACGACGCCCTCCTCCACATCGATGTCGATGACCTCATCCTGCTTGATATCCAGGTTGGGCTGCCGCTCCAGGGTCTTCTTCATCTCCGTGTGGTAGGCCTGCTTGTCCGCCTGAGCCCGGAGAGAATGGACCGCCGGCCCCTTCGAAGTATTCAGCATCCGGCTCTGGAGGAAGGTCTTATCGATGTTGACAGCCATCTCCCCGCCCAGGGCGTCGATCTCCCGGACCAAGTGGCCCTTCCCTGTACCGCCTATGGCCGGATTGCAGGGCATCATGGCGATGGCTTCCAGGTTGATGGAGAACATGAGCGTCCGGATCCCCATCCGGGCGCAGGCAAGCGCCGCCTCGCAGCCCGCGTGTCCGGCTCCGATGACGCAGACGTCATAATTTCCAAGTAAGATCTTTTCCATCCTTCCTCCTGTCCCAGACAGACAAAGGCCGTCCGGCAAGCGCTCCCCGAAACCGCTCCGTCCGGCGTTTCTTCATTTCCCCAGGCAAAACCTGGAGAAGACTTCCTTCAGCAGATCATCCGACACCTCTTCGCCCACAATCAGACCCAGGTCCAGGTAGGCCTCTTCCGCGTCCAGGTCGATGACCTCGAAGGGGGCCCGCTCGGAAACCAGCCGGAGGGCATCCTCCACCCTTTCCCGCGCCTCCCTGAGCAGAGCCTGGTGGCGGACATTCGTGACCACCACCGGATCATTCTCCATGGCCGATTCTGGACTCTTACCGGCGGCAGCATACCCCTCCCGTCCCAGGGCAAACCGGACGATGGCATTCTCCAGGTCATCCATCCCGGTCCCGTTCTTCACGGAACCGATCAGGACCTGGACACCAGGGAGGATCGTCTCCAGCTCCTTCTCAGACACCTGGTTCCCCTTATCCTCCTTATTAATAAGAACGATGGTCTTCTCAGGCGCCAGCTCCCGGGCGATGACCCGGTCCTCCTCTGTCATTCCTTCCGCTCCATCCAGCAGGAAGAGGGTAAGATCCGCGGACCGGACGCTCTCCCTGGACCGGGAGACGCCCAGGGCCTCCACCTGGTCCTCCGTATCCCGGATCCCGGCCGTATCGGTCAGAACCACAGGAATCCCCTGAAGATCCAGGCTTTCCTCGATGGTATCCCGCGTCGTCCCCGGGATGTCCGTGACGATGGCCCGGGAGGACCGGAGCAGACTGTTCATGAGGGAAGACTTCCCCACATTCGGCCGGCCCAGGATCACGACCCGGAGGCCGTCCCGGAGGATCCGGCCCGTCCGGCCGCTGGCGGACAGACGCGCCAGGCCCGAGGCCGCTTCAGAGAAACCCTTCGACAGCTTCTCATAGGTCAGGACCTCGATATCCTCATCGGGATAGTCGATATTGACCGCCAGCTCTACCCGGAGGTCCAGGAGATCCTTTCGAATGGCCCGCACCCGGCCGGAAAGACCGCCGGACAGCTGGGTCACCGCGGCGGACAGGGAACGATCCGTTCTGGCGGAAATGATGTCCATGACCGCCTCGGCCTGAGACAGATCAAGCCGTCCGTTCAGGAAAGCCCGCTCTGTGAATTCCCCGGGCTCCGCCAGACGTGCGCCCTCCCGGACCAGGAGAGCCAGGGTCCTTTTCAGAGGCACCCGGCCGCCGTGCCCGTCGATTTCCGCCGTATCCTCAGCCGTATAGGTGTGGGGGCCCTTCATGAAGACCGCCAGAACCTCATCCACGACCGCCCCGGAAACCGGGTCTACGATGTGGCCGTAGGTCAGCCTGTGATCCTCGAGTGGTCCTTTCCTCACCGGGCGGAAGATCCTCATCAGGAGCTTCTCCGCGTCCGGCCCGCTGACCCGGATGATCCCGATCCCGCCTCTCCCTGGCGGAGTGGAGATGGCGCAGACCGTGTCGCTGCCAGCCTCCGGGCTGATGTTTCCCGTGGAACGTCCGGAAGCATCCCCGGGGTCTGAAACAGTCCTATCCCATTTCTCATAACGATCGGCCATGGCAGGTCTCCTTCATCCATCTTCCTTCATCCAGAGCGCGAGCCCAGACAGAAACAGAAAAAGGCCCGCGCGAGGCGGGCCTTCCGTACTTCAGTTACTTCAGCTCGATAATGACCCGGCGGTAGGGATCCTGCCCCTCGCTGCGGGTGACCACTCTGGGATCCCGCTGGAGGGTGGCGTGGATGACCTTCCGTTCATAAGGATTCATCGGTTCCAGTCGGACAGTGCGGCCGGTGCGGACGACCTTCCGGGCAAGCCGGTCAGCCAGCTGCTCCAGCGTCTTCTCCCGGCGGGCGCGGTAGTTCTCCGCGTCCAGGACTACCTTCACATATTCCTTCTGGTCCCGGTTCACCACCAGGCTGGTCAGATACTGGACCGCGTCCAGGGTCTGGCCCCGCTTGCCGATGATGGTACGAGAATCAGGCCCGGAGATCTCGATGAAGACCCTCGTCTCATCTGCCCGGCAGACCAGGTTCAGGTCCAGACCCATTTCCCGGGTCACATCCTTCAGAAAGGACAGGGCGGGATGGTCTTCCACGATGGGCAGTCCATCCATGGTCTTATGGAAATCGAGGTCGGACAGGTCCGGCGGGGGAAGGACGATGTCCTCCCGGGAACGGCCAGACCGCTGACCGCGGCGGCCGCCTCTTCGATCCCGATGATCCCGGCGGTCCCAGCGCTCCCGGCCCTCACCGGAGGAACGGCCGGTCCGGGCGGAATGATGGGGTCTTTCCACGTCAGCGTCCGCGGCAGCCGCCTCCTCAGCGGGTTCTTCCAGGCTCGGAGCCTGCTCTGCCTCATCCTCAGATTCACTGACTTCTGTCACCTTCTCCTCCTCAGTTTCGGCAGAAACCGGAGCCGGCGCAGGGGATTCGGAACGAAGTACATTCTTACCAGCAGGCGCTTTCTTCTCGAAGGACGCCTCTTCTTCAGGCTGTTTCTCCGGCTTCATCGTCACCCGGACGAAGGCCAGCTTGGAGCCGATGCCGAAAAAACCGCGGGAAGCCTGTTTCAGCACTTCCACATCGACCTGATCGCGGGTGGCTTTCAGGTCGGCCAGGGCGAGCTGAACGGCGGATTCGACGTCATCGCCCCATTTTTCAACACTATTCATTACTTGACAACCCCTTGACCAGCTCTGACAGGTCTTCTCTTCTTCTTCTTGGCCTCAGCCTTCTCCTTCGCCATCTTCCGGCGGATCTGGTTGAAGCGGATATTATAGAAGATCTGGATGAACTGACTGATGAACCAATAGATGGCAAGTCCTGCGGCATAGGTCTTCGCCAGCCAGATGACCATGATCGGGAAACCGTATTTCATGATGTTCATCATGGCGTTATTCCCGGCGCCCGCGGCGCCTCCGGGCATGGCCCCGTTCTCGGAGGACATGTAGAAGGACGCGAAGGTGGCCACACCGGACAGGATCGGAAGAATCCAGGGATCCGGCTGAGACAGGTCCTGGATCCACAGGAAGCTCTCATGGATCGCGAATACCATCTTCTCGGACGAAATGAAGGAAAGCGGACGGCCCAGCAGAGCGAACATGCCCATCAGGATGATCATCTGAACCACCATGGGCAGGCAGCCTGCCGTGGGAGAGACGCCTTCTTCCTTATAAAGCTCCCTCATCTTCTCGTTCATGGTGGTAGGATCGTTGGCATACCGGTTCTGGATCGCGCGCATCTTCGGCTGGATGTCAGACATGCCGGACGTCGACAGGATCTGTTTCTTATAGAAGGGATACAGGATCAGCTTGATGACCACCGTGAAGATGATCAGGGAGATCCCATAATTTCCCACCATGCCGTACAGCCAGGTCATGACATAACCCAGCGGCTTGGCAAGGATATTAAAAATACTCATGGATCGTTACTCCTCCGAAAAACACAGAGCGTGCGTCAGGGAACAGGGTCATAGCCCCCCGGATGGCCGGGATGACAACGCAGGATCCGGCGGATCCCCAGATAACTTCCCTTCAGCGTCCCGTACTTCTGCAGGGCCTCGATGAAATACTGGGAACAGGTCGGGGTATACCTGCAGGAAGCGGGAAAGAAAGGAGAGATTCCCCCCTGATAAAACCTGATCATCAGGATCATCACATTCTTAATGACGTTTCCTACGACCTTCATTCTTCGCGCCCCCCATTCTCCTGAATGCGGACATCAGAGACTTCTCGACCTCCGGACACTTCGCCCCGGTGATGGAATTTCTGGCAATGAAAATATAATCCACCCCCGGCTCCAGCTGGATTCCCGAGTTCCTGAGCGCGGCCCGCATGAGCCGCCGGGCCCGGTTCCTCTTCACGCTGTTTCCCACCTTCTTACTGGCGAGAAAAGCGATCCTGGTCTCCGGCCGCCTGGTCCTGCGGTAAAAAATCACCACATGGCGGGACGGCACCGACTTTCCCTTCCGGTAAACCTGGTCGAAATCTCTCTGATTTCTCAGCACACCATCCTTACGCATTCCTACGCGGACAGCTTCTTTCTGCCTTTCGCTCTTCTGCTCTTCAGAACTCTTCTGCCGTTCTTCGTAACCATTCTCTTTCTGAATCCGTGCTCCTTCAGTCTCTGCCGCTTCTTCGGCTGATAAGTCTGTTTCATTCGTTTACCTCCAAACTGTTAAACTTACCTGCACAGCCTTAATACCATCTGTGCATACACTTCATTATTATACATACCGTCAGGACGTCCGTCAACGTTTTTATCTTGACAAAGCCTGCCCGACCAGCCAGCCCGGTCCGCGCTCACCAGCTTCATCTCATTTCCCCGTCAACTCCAGATAATAAACAGGGCCCTCCTCCCGTTCAGGAAAAAGGACCCTATCTTATCGTAATTACGCGATGATAATTGAAATTACAGGATTTATCCGGTATTTCCCTACCTTTTCGACCTTCTCTTCAGGACGGCCAGGAGGGCAACCAGGACCAGGGCCAGACTGCCCAGGCTGATCCACAGAACAGGGGAAGCGGTATCCCCGGTCTTCACTGTCGTCGCGCTGTCATTCTCATCAGTCTTCTTTCCGCCGTTATCCGTCGTCGTCTTGCTCTTCGGATCTGTTTCGGTTCCATCAGACTTCCCCTCGACGGTAACCGTCGCGGTCTTCGTGACCACATGATCCGGATCGATCGCGTAGGAATATTTCACCTTATAGACCCCGGCTTTCGAGGTATCCACTTGCTGGGACACCTGGATCTTTGCTTATGTGTGATAAAGAAGCAATAGAAGTGCAAAAAATTTTGCCGTTCCTATCCGACACT
>CACZTH010000152.1 GCA_902784035.1 uncultured Eubacteriales bacterium | reverse complement strand
GCCCCCGCCGGAGCGCGCCGCCCCGTCGTCCCGGGACTGGGACGCCGCCGCCCGCCTTCGGCGGGCGGGCCTGGCGGAGGCAGCGGGCCTGCGGGCGGGCCTGGCCGCGCGGTCAGAAGGGCCGGGGCCGGAGAGGACCGGATGCCCGAGCTGGTTTTAGTCGACGGCTATAACCTGATCCGGCAGAGTGGGGCGTTTTCTGACCTGGCGGAGGCGGACCTGGGTGCCGCCCGGCAGCAGCTGGTGGACAGGCTCTGCAATTACGCGGGCTTCACCGGGGCGGAGGTCTGGGCGGTCTTCGACGCCTACCGGGTGAAGGGGCGCGGCCCCCGGGAGGATGACTTCCACGGGGTGAGGGTGATCTATACAGAGAAGGATGAGACGGCGGACGCCTTCATCGAGCGGGCCAGCCGGGAGGCGGGGAAACGCCGGGTCCGGGTGGTCAGTTCAGACGCTCAGGTCCAGCAGATTTCTCTCGGTCACGGCGCTCTTCGCGCCTCTTCCAGGGAGTTCCTGGAGGAGATGTCCGCCTGCGAGGAGGCCATCCGGGCGGTCCTGGACGGTCAGAGGTAGCCCGCGGACGGCTTCAGGACGGGGCGCGGGAGCCGGGAAGCGGGCCCCGGAGGAGGGGCGCCGGTAAGCCGCGGAGGGCGTCGGAAACCGCGCGCCAGTGTTATTATTTCCTGCCTGATCCCGGTATCGGTCTGGAAGAATAGTTGGCGGGGGCGGCGGGCCATGGTATAATGAAAAAAATCGGGCGCGAGCCTCGAAGGCAGACAGAAAGGAAACCTAGCATGGAACCGAAATATAAGCGGGTGCTGCTGAAGATCAGCGGGGAAGCCCTGGCCGGAGAGAACGGGACCGGGATCGACGGCGCGATGACGAAGAAGGTGGCGGAGGAGATCCGTCAGCTGGTGGACCTGGGGGTCCAGACGGCCGTCGTGGTCGGCGGCGGGAATTTCTGGCGGGGCCGGACCAGCACGGATATGACCCGGGCCACCGGTGATTACATCGGCATGCTGGCCACAGTCATGAATTCTCTGGCCCTTCAGGACGCGCTTCTGACCGCCGGCGTCCGGGCGAAGGTCCAGACGGCCCTGGTCATCCGGGAGGTGGCGGAACCCTACATCTGGCGGAAGGCCATGAAGGAGCTGGACGACGGGGACGTGGTCATCTTCGGCGGCGGCATCGGGGAGCCCCATTTCTCCACGGATACGGCGGCGGCCCTGCGGGCCGTGGATATCGGGGCGGATATGCTGCTGCTGGCGAAGAACATCGACGCGGTCTATTCGGCGGATCCTGCCGTGGACCCGAACGCGGAGCGCTATTCTCACCTGTGTATGAAGGAAGTGTTTGACCGGGGACTGAAGGTCATGGACCTGACGGCGGCCACCATCTGTATGGAGAATAATATGAAAATCCAGGTTTTCGGCCTGGCGGAGGAGAACAGCCTGGTCCGCGCCGTCTGCGGAGAGACCATCGGGACCCTGATCGAATAGGCGGCCGGGGGAGAAAGGCCTGGAGGGCATGTCACCCGCGGCGGAGAAGCCGGAGACGGCGGCCATCCTGGGATGAGACCGGGCGCCGGGCGGGAGCCTTTGTCCTGCCCTCATTATAAGTGATCGCATACCTGCGGAAGCAGGCGCGGATAGAAGAATTATTCGGATACGTTGTTTGGAGGAGAAGAAATGGCACAGAAGAAATCGCTGGATGAGCGGATCCAGAAGAGTAAGGAAGTCCTGAAGGCGAACCTGAACACGGTCCGCGCCGGCCGGGCCAACGCGGCCCTGCTGGACAGGGTGACGGTAGAATATTATGGTTCCCAGACGCCGCTGAAGAGTCTGGCGAATATTTCAGTTCCAGACCCCAGGACCCTGATGATCACCCCCTTCGACCCGAAGGCGGTCGGCAACATCGAGAAGGGCATTAACGCCGCGAACATCGGTCTGACCCCGACGAACGACGGGAAGATCATTCGGCTGGTGATCCCCCAACTGACGGAGGAGCGCCGGAAGGAGCTGACCAAGCAGACGAAGAAGATGGGCGAGGAGGCGAAGGTCGCTGTCCGGAACCTGCGCCGGGAGATAAACGAAGAGATTAAGAAGCAGGAGAAGGCGGCGGAGATCTCGGAGGATGAGATGAAGGAGGAGCTGGAGAAGGTCCAGAAGGCCATCGATAAGGCCGTGAAGGACATCGACCAGATCATCGCCGAGAAGGATAAGGAGATCATGGAGGTATAGCGCAGGCTGTCAGGCAGGCGCGGACGGCCGGGACGCAGGTTCCGGCGGAGGCGGTCATCCGGCGCGTCCGGTGGCGGCCTCCTTTTTCAGAGGGGGAAAGGAAGAGATATGCTGGATAAGGGCAGGCTGCCCCGGCATGTGGCCATCATCATGGATGGCAATGGCCGCTGGGCGAAGAAACAGGGACTGAGCCGGGTGAAGGGACATAACGCCGGGATGGAGGCCATGAAGGAGATCGTCCGGGCTTCCTCGGACCTGGGCATCCAGTACCTGACGGTCTACGCCTTCTCGACGGAGAACTGGAAAAGGTCCCAGGAGGAGGTTTCGGGGATCTTCGGCCTCCTGGTGAAGTTCGTGAAGCTGGATCTCCGGGAGCTGGATGAGAAGAATGTCCGGGTGAAGGTCCTGGGGGATTACAGCGTGATCCCGGCGGCGGCGAAGAAGAGCATGGACGAGACCCTGGAGACCACGAAGGACAACACGGGCCTCCAGTTCAACATCGCCCTGAACTACGGCAGCCGGGCGGAGATCCTCCGGGCGGTCAACCGGATCCAGGCGGACAGCCTGGCCGGGAAGCGGCAGGGGCCGGTGGATGAGGCGGAGTTCGCCCGCTATCTCTATACCGGGGACGAGAACGGAAACGTGCCGGACCCGGATCTGATCATCCGGACCAGCGGGGAGGAGCGGCTTTCGAATTTTCTGCTCTGGCAGGCGGCCTACAGCGAGTTCGTCTTCACGGACGTGCTCTGGCCGGACTTCACGCCGGAGGTATATGAATCGCTGCTGGAGGAGTACCAGCGCCGGGACCGCCGGTTCGGCGGCAGGAAATAGGAGGGTCTCATGAAAACGAGGATTATTTCCGGGATCTGCATGGTGCCGCTGGTTATTCTGGTCTACCTGGGCAGCTGGTGGCTGGCGGTTCTCTGCGCGCTGATCGGATTTATCGGGACCCGGGAATTCTACCGGGGCTTCCGGGCCATGGACGTCCATCCCAGT
>CACZTH010000151.1 GCA_902784035.1 uncultured Eubacteriales bacterium | reverse complement strand
CGAGGAGAAACGCCGGTCGCTGAGAGAGAAGGAGCAGGCTCTGTCGGAAGCCCAGCGGGCCTTCGACCGAATAGACCAGCAGGGCCGGGACGCGGGGAAGACTGTGGAGGAGGGGAACGACCGGCTTTTCCAGCTCCACAGCGAAGCGGCCTCGAAGAAGAGTGAAGCCAGGAGCGTCGGCAGCTACCGGACCGCCCTGGAAAACCGGAGGAAGTCTCTTCAGACCCAGCGGGAGACTCTGGCGAAGGAAGAGGCGGAGAGGTCAGAACAATTAGAAGAGGCGGTCCGGAAGGAAGAGGAATGGCGGAAACAGGCGGCCGGGATCCGGACGGACCAGGCCGCCCTCCAGAAGGAACAGGAGGCCTCGGACCGGGTCCTGGCACAGAAAAGACGGGAACGGGAGGAGCTTCGAATCCGGGCGGAGCGGATGGAGGCCCGGCTCCGGACCATCGAGGAGATGGAGCAGAATTACGAGGGGTATACCTACGCGGTCCGCTATATCATGCAGGCCGGCCTTCCGGGGATCGAGGGAACCGTGGCGGAGAAGATCTCTGTTCCGGAGGGCATGGAGACCGCCATCGAAACAGCCCTGGGCGCCGCCAAGCAGAACATCATCTGCGCGGAGGACCGGGACGCCAAGCGGGCGGTCCAGGCGCTGAAGCAGAGCCGCGCCGGCCGGCTGACCTTCCTTCCGGTCTCGACCATTCGCGGTCATGAAAGCGGGCTTTCCCAATCGATCCTGGGCGATCCCGGCTTCCTGGGGCTGGCGTCCGGGATCGCGTCCTACGAGGAACGGTACCGGGATATTTTCCATTACCTGCTGGGCCGGACCCTGGTGACGAAAGACCTGGACGCGGCCATTCGGCTTTCGAAGAAGGGGGAGTGGGGGCTCCGCTTCGTGACCCTGGAGGGAGAGGTGGTCAACGCGGGCGGCGCCATCACCGGCGGCAGGTATAAGAAGCAGCAGCCAGGCGTCCTGGACCGGAAAAACGAGCGGATCCAGCTGGACGCGGAGGTTCGGAAGACCCGGACCCGGATCGCCCGGGCGGAGGAGGACGAGAAGGCCCTGGCCGCCCAGGCCGATCGGAGCGCGGCCAGGGCCCATGACCTGGACCAGGCCCTCCGGCAGATCGACCTGGCCCTGAACGCCGCGGAGCCCGCCCGGGAAGCCCTGAGGACCCAGGCGCGGGACGCGGAGGACCGGATGGCGAAGCTCGCGGAAGAGCTGGCCCATGCCGAGGAAGAACTGGAGAAAACCCAGTCCCTGACCGAGGGGCTGATGGCCGGGAGCCGGGAAGCGGAAGAGGAGATCGAGCGGCTGAGCCGGAGGATCGAGGCGGCCATGTCCCTGGAGCAGGACCATCGGCAGGCCCTGGAAGCGGCCAGGAGCCGTCTGGACCAGTGCCGGCTCCAGGTGGTCCAGGCCGGTGGGGCGGTCGACAGCGCCCAGGTCCTTCTGGACCGGGCGGACCGGGAACGGGAGGACATGGCCGCCCGGCTTACTCAGTCGGAGACGCGGTCGGCGGCCCTCCGGAAGGACCTGGCGGACATCGCTGACCGGCCGGAAACCGCCCGGACAGAGGCCGCGGCCATCCGGGCGGAGAAGGAAGCGCTGGACGAGCGGCTGACAGCCTATAATCAGGCGAAGAAGGAGAAGGAAGCCAGGCGGTCCGCCCTGGAAGCCGCCCGGAAGCAGAGCGAGAAGGAATTATCCTCCTATAGAGATCAGTCCTTCCGGATGGAGCTCTCTCAGACCCGGAGCGAGACCCAGGTGGAACACCTGAAGGCCAGACTCTGGGATGATTTCGAGATGAGCTACGCTCAGGCCCGGGAGCTCCGGGCGGAGGACTTCGCTTATACCGCTTCTGTGAAGGAGAGCCGGGAGCTCCGGGAGGAACTCCGGTCCCTGGGGAACGTGAACGTCGGCGCCATCCGGGAATACGAAGAAGTCAGACAGCGCTATGATTTTCTGGATGCCCAGCGGACCGACGTCCTGAAGGCGAAGGAGGAGCTCACGACCATCATCCGGGACATGGACCGGCGGATCATCGGCCGCTTCCGGGATAATTTCGAGCGGGTCCAGGCCGAGTTCGGCCGGATCTTCGCGGAGCTGTTCGGCGGCGGTCACGCCGAGCTCCGGCTGGAGGACGAGCAGCATCCACTGGAGTCAGGCATCGGTATCATCGCCCAGCCCCCGGGAAAGCGGCTTCAGAATATCAACCTCCTGTCCGGCGGTGAGAAGACCATGACGGCCATCGCCCTCATGTTCGCCGTGATCCGGGTTAAGCCCACCCCCTTCTGCATCCTGGACGAGGTGGAGGCTGCCCTGGACGAGGCCAACATCGAGCGGTTCACCCGCTACCTGAAGAATTATCAGAAGACCCAATTCGCGGTGATCACCCACCAGAAGGCCACCATGGCCCAGGGAGACGCGCTTTTCGGAGTGACCATGGCAGAAGCCGGCGTATCGAAGATCTACAGCCTCCGGCTGGGCGATCCGGAGGCGGACCGGTTCACGGAATAGAGGGGAAGGAGGCCGCGCGGCCCTGACCCCGGGAAAGAGAAAAGAGGCAAGATGTCTATCATAAAGAAAGAAAGGGGATTCTTCGGCCGGATGGCTGAGCGCATCGGCGACGCCATCTCCCTCAGGGGCACGGTGGACGAAGACTTGATGGATGAGCTGGAAGAGATCCTGATCACCTCCGACATCGGCATGGACACCACAGAGAAGATCATGGACGAGCTCCGGGTACGGGTTCGGTCCGGCAGGCTGGAAAGCCCCAAGCGGGTCAAGCACGCCCTGGCTGAGATCATCGCCAGGCTGATGGACAAAGGCGACCGGCAGCCGCTCAGCGACAGCTGTCCCCTGATCATCCTCATGATCGGCATCAACGGCGGCGGCAAGACCACCACCATCGCCAAGCTGGGCCACATGCTGAAGAGCCAGGGGAAGACCGTCATGTTCGCCGCCGCGGACACCTTCCGGGCCGCCGCCTCTGAGCAGCTCCAGATCTGGGGCGACAGGATCGGCGTCAACACGATCGCTCATCAGGAGGGGGCCGACCCCAGCGCCGTCATTTTCGACGCCATCCAGTCCGCGAAAGCGAAGAACATCGACGTCCTGATCTGTGATACCGCGGGCCGGCTCCAGAATAAGAAGAATCTGATGGTGGAGCTTGAGAAGATGGACCGGGTCATTTCCCGGGAATATCCGGACGCTGCCCGGGAGACCCTCCTGGTCCTGGACGCCACGAACGGGAAAAACGCGGTTTCCCAGGCTGAGGAGTTCAACCAGGTGGCCCCCCTGACCGGGGTCGTCATCACCAAGCTGGACGGGACCGCGAAGGGCGGCATCGCCGTCACCATCGCCGACGCCTACGATCTGCCCATCAAGTTCATCGGCGTGGGCGAAGGAATGGAGGACCTGGAGGTCTTCGACGCGGAAGCGTTCGCGGGAGGTATTTTCGATGCGTAAACCGATCGTGGCCGTGGTAGGACGGCCGAACGTGGGGAAATCCACTTTTTTCAATAAACTCATCGGGAAGGAGCTCTCCATCGTGGAGGATACCCCCGGCGTGACCCGGGACCGGATCTACGCGGAGACCGAGTGGAACGGCCGGGTCTTCGCCCTGATCGATACCGGGGGCATCGAGCCCTCCTCCCAGGATGTGATCCTGTCGCAGATGCGGGAGCAGGCGCAGATCGCCATTGACATGGCCGACGTGATCCTCTTCATGGTGGATGGCCGGGCGGGAATGACCGCCGCGGACCAGGAAGTTGCGGATATGCTCCGCAGGACGGGGAAGAAGGTCATCCTCCTGGTGAATAAGGTGGACCGCCCCAGCCAGCTTCCCGACAGCTTCTATGACTTCTGTGAACTGGGGATCGGATATCCCATTCCTGTTTCCTCCGCCAACAAGCTGAACTTCGGCGATGTCCTGGATGAGATCGTGGACAGCTTCCCCGAGGCGGGAGGCGGAGAGGAGGACGACAGCTGCGCCGTGGCTGTCATCGGGCGGCCGAACGTGGGGAAGTCGTCTTTGGTCAATGCCCTGATTAATAAGGAGCGGGTCATCGTTTCCCCTGTGGCCGGGACTACCCGGGATTCCGTGGATACCCCCTTCACCTGGCATGGTCAGAAGTTCACCCTGATCGACACCGCCGGCATCCGGCGGAAAAGCAGGGTCTACGAGACCATCGAGCGCTACAGCGTCATCCGCGCCATGGCCGCTATCGAGCGGGCCGACGTCTGCGTCCTCCTTCTGGACGCCCAGGACGGGGCCACCGATCAGGATAAGAGGATTGCCGGCATGGCCCATGAGGCGGGGAAGGGCGTCATCGTCGCCGTGAATAAGTGGGACCTGATCGAGAAGGACACCGGGACCATGAAGCGGTTCACCCAGCGGCTCCAGACAGATCTGCCCTTCCTGGGCTACGCCCCCATCCTCTTCATCTCCGTGAAAGAGAAGGTCCGGCTCCAGGAACTGATGGCCATGGTCAGTACGGTCTCCGAGAACCGGTCCATGCGGATCCCAACAGGTCAGCTGAACAGCCTGATCGCGGACGCCATGATGATGAAGCAGCCGCCTGGGGATAAGGGAAAGCACCTGAAGATCTACTACGCTTCCCAGATCGGCGTCCGGCCGCCCCTTTTCAGCTTTCAGATCAACAGCCGGAAGCTGGTCCATTTCTCCTATTCCAGGTACCTGGAGAACAGGATCCGGGACGTTTACGGCTTTGAAGGCACCTCGATTAAATTCGTCTTCCGAGAGAAGAGAGAGAAGGATCAGTAATGGAAGGAAATGGCTTATTCATCCTGGCGGTCCTGATCGCCTATTTCCTGGGGAACATCTCTCCCTCTACCCTGATCGCCCGGGCCCACGGGATGGACATTAAGAAAGAGGGCAGCGGCAACGCCGGCACGACCAACACCCTCCGGGTCCTGGGGGTGAGGGCCGCGCTGGTCACCCTGCTGGTTGACATCGGTAAGGGCAGTCTGGCGGTCGCGCTCGGCGGCTTCCTGGCCGGTCATCAGGCCGCCATGGTCTGCGTCCTGGCCGCCTTCCTCGGCCACATCTGGCCAGTCCTCCTGAAGTTCCAGGGCGGAAAGGGCGTGGCGGTCGCTTTCGGCGGCCTCCTGGCTCTGAACTGGCAGATGGCCCTTCTGTCCCTGGCCATCGTCATCATCACGGTTCTGATCACCCGCCGGGTTTCCTTCGGGTCCATCCTGGCCGGGCTGACCTTTCCGATCGAGTGCTGGTTCATGGAGCGTGACTTTTTCTGGCTGGGACTGGTCATGGCGGCCCTGCTCCTTTTCAAGCACCGGTCCAACATCGTCCGCCTGATCCGCGGAGAGGAAGATCCCATCAGCGTCAGCTGGCTGGGGAAGAAATAGGCATTTAGGTATTGACAAAAATCATGAGGAGGCGTTCCATGGAAAAGATCACCGTGATCGGCGCGGGCAGCTGGGGCACGGCGCTCGCCATCCTGCTGGCGAACAAGGGGCTTGCGGTCGCGCTCTGGGGCCGGGACGCGGCCGCGATG
>CACZTH010000150.1 GCA_902784035.1 uncultured Eubacteriales bacterium | reverse complement strand
TTCTCGATCATGCAGTTCCTGGTGGAGCTGGTCGTTCTGCCGCTCCTGTACCTGCTCGTCTTCCGGGACCTGGCGGAGATCGAGGCGCCGATGGCCCGGCGGTGGAAGGATGACCCGGGCATGTATCTCTGGCTGGTCCCGGCGACCTTCTTCCTGGTCTGGATGGTCATGTTCTACGGAAACGACACCCCTGCCTACCAGCGGGCTGTCCACGTGGAATACGCCATGAGTAAACTCCTGATCGATCTGGGATCCGTGGTCATTTACCGGGAGATCTTCCGCCTGATCCGGAGTCAGAAGGAGAACCGGGAGCTCCAGGCGCGGATCCACGCTCAGGAGCTGCAGCTGGTGCAGGCGGAGGCCTTTGATAAGCGCCTGACAGCCATTCGCCTGCTCCGCCACGACCTCCGGAAACACACCGGGGTTCTGCAGGGGCTGCTGGAAGCCGGGGATTCGGAGGGCGCCCTCGAGTATTTGAAGAAGGCGGAGCTTGTGATCGATCCCCGTCCCCTGACCTATTGTGACAACCTGGTGGCCAATCTGGTGGTTCAGTATTACGCCGACCAGGCGGCCAGAGACGGGGTGGACCTGAAGGTGGAGCTTACCATGGGGAAAGAGATCTTCCTGGAGCCGAACGACGTGACCGTCCTGCTGGGGAATCTTTTGTCCAACGCTGTGGAGGCGGCGGCAGGGTGGCCGGAGGGGAAACGTTCTGTCCTGGTTCGGGGCAGGCCGAAAACGGAGAGCGTCTACACCCTCCTCATCCGAAACACCTATGAAAAAGAACCTGGTCTGGACCGGTCGGGGCGGTTCCTGTCCCGCCATCACGAGGGACGGGGCCTCGGCCTTGAATCCGCCCGTCAGGTCGCGTTGAAATACGGCGGAACTCTGGACATCAGCTACGCGGACCATATCTTCCAGGCCGCCGCCGTCCTGTACCGAAAGGAGAAGAACATTGAAGGAACCGACGAATGAACTGGTGCATATCGCGGGAAATACATGGGTCATCGACACGCGTCCGACCATCCCTGTGTATTTCCTGGATGACCATACCATCGTTCTCTTAGACAGCGGTTATGTGGACAAAACCCGCCCGGTCCTCGATCGGATCCTGGCGGAGCGGGATCTCCGGGTGCGGGCGGTGATCGGAAGCCACAGCCATGTGGACCACAATGGCAACCACGGCTACCTGCAGGCGCGGTTCGGAGCGGAGATCATCCTCCGGGACGTGGAGGCCGCGGTGGTAGCTAATTACGGGATGCTGGCCGGGGCCTATGGGCAGGCAACCCGGCAGGACCTGGAGCGGGACATGCCTTTCATGATCCTCCAGGCGGACCGGACCTTCTCCGGGACCGACCCTTCTGTGACGGTGGATGGGGCGGTGTTCGGTCTGATGCCTCTGCCCGGTCATACGGCGGGCCAGACCGGGATCCTGACCCCGGACGACGCGCTCTATGTGGGGGACGCGCTGCTGAATCAGGATACCATGACCCGCGCCAAGCTCCCGACCTCCATGGACTGGCACCTGGACCAGGCGTCCAAGCTCGCCCTCCGGGAGACCCATCACGCCTGGTACATCCTGGCCCACGGAGGCTGGTACCAGGACGTCCGGTCCCTGGTGGACGAGGACCTGGCGGACCGGTCCCGCAGGCTCCTGGAGATCCTGGGCTGGATCGGGGAGAAGCCGGTCTGGACCATGGAGGGGCTCCAGCGGCTGCTTTGGGAACGGCTGGGGGTCCATACGAAGAAATTCATCCGCCAGCGGATCTTCGCCCGGAATGTGACCTGCGCCATGGGCTGCCTGGTGGAGGACGGCTGGCTGACGCCTTATTTCGAGGCCGGGGTGGTCTGCTACCGGGCCAGGACCGGGGCGGCGGCCGGCCTGTCCGTTTACGGGCCGAACCCGGAGAGGGGGCGGGTCTGAGCGGGGCGAAGCGGGATGAAGAGAGGCGCGAGAGGGGGCGGCGGATTCACGCCGTCAGCGCCCGTTTCCTGGCTCGCCTAAGCCGGGCGCGAGAGGGGGCGGTCCGCCGCTGTTTACCAGAAGGGCTTTCCTGTGGTAAAATCCCGTCTTTGACAGTTAAAAAAGAGTAAAAGCCGGTAGACCACTCCAATCAGTGGGTTTACCGGCTTTTTGATTCATATGGTTGTGTAGTATTTTTTACGATGTTTTCGTTTCCTTCAATATTTTT
>CACZTH010000149.1 GCA_902784035.1 uncultured Eubacteriales bacterium | reverse complement strand
CCTGGGCAACATCTGGGGTTTTCCCTATAAGATGGGCAGGTATGGGGGCTTCGCCTTCATCCTGATTTACGTCCTTCTGGCCCTGTTTCTGGGCTATCCACTTATGGTGGGCGAGATCGCCCTGGGCAGGAAGACCCGCCACTCCGCGATCGGCGCCTTTCGGGCGGCGGATCGCCGGCTGACCATCGGCGGCGTCTTCGACACCATCGTCCCCTTCGTGCTGCTTTGTTTCTACTCAGTCCTGGGCGGGATCGTCATGCGCTACATGGTGGCGAATATCGGATCGATCTTCACTGACGCCATGGGAATCCGTTCCATGAAGAGCGACGAATTCTTCGGAAGCCTGATCTCCCAGCCGAAGGCCATGATGCCCTGGATGCTGCTTTTCCTGGGCCTTACGGCCTTCATCATCGCCCGGGGCGTGGAAGGCGGCATCGAGAAGTTCTCGACGGTGGGCATGCCCCTCCTCTACCTGCTCCTGATCATCACGGCCATCCGCTGCTGCACGCTCCCAAACGCGAAAGCGGGCCTGGCCTTCATGTTCCGGCCCAACTTCGCCGTTTTTAAGGGAACGGGCTGGTTTAAGGTCTTCGCCAACGCGGGCAGTCAGATTTTCTTCTCTCTCTCGCTCGCGTCCGGATCCATCCTTTCCTTCGGTTCCTACCTGAACCGGAACGCGAACATCGAGCAGCAGGCCCTGGCTGTCCCCCTGCTGGACACCATCGCCGCCCTCCTGGCGGGCCTCTGCGTCCTTCCCGCCGTCTTTTCCATGGGGATCGAGCCCAGCGCGGGCCCCGGCCTCCTCTTCGTCAGCCTTCAGACCGTCTTCAAAGGAATGGGCTCCTTCGGCCCCCTCTTCGGGTCGATCTTCTATATCCTGGTCTTTATCGCGGCCCTCTCTTCCTCCGTCGGCATGATGGAGGGCGGGGTATCCGCCCTGATCGACGCCCGGATCGACCAGGGAAAGACGCCCCGCCGGCCTCTCATGACCATGATCGCGGTGATCACCACCCTGATCGGCGGCAGCCTGGTCATCCTGGATCAGCTGGGCGGCAATACCACCTTCTGGAAGCCCTTCGGTCAGCCCAGCTGGCTGGACGCTTTCGACCTGGTGGGCGAAGGGATCCTGATGCCGCTGGGCGGCTTCCTCATGACCATCCTCCTGGGCTGGACCCGCTACCACTGGATGGACGACGAAGTGGAGTACAGCTCCCCCTACCGGACGAAGGGCTTCGTGAACTTCTGCCTCCGCTACATCTCCCCCATCCTGATGCTCGCCATCATCTTCATCCAGATCAGCACCTTCTTCTTCTCCGGCACCGCCTGGTATAAGGCGCTCCTTGGCTGAGGAGCCAGTCGAAGGCACTTTCCGGCATCCGTCGTCAGCGAGAAATAAGGATCCCCGAACCTGCGCAGCTTCGCAGATCCGGGGATCTTTTTCTGTCTGACAAAGGCCGCTCAGCCCTCGATCGGCGTCCCATCGGGCCGGAAGAGGGGCAGCTTCTCCAGGAAGGTGATGTCCTGCCGGTCCGCCGCTTCGCCTTCGGCAAGGACCGACATCCGGGCTACGATGTTGCCGCCCGCCTGCTCCACCAGGGTCTCCATCGACCGGAGGGACTCGCCGGTGCTGATGACGTCGTCCACGACCAGAATCCGCTTTCCGCGGATCAGGGCCGCGTCGGCGCCGTCGATGCAGAGGGACTGGATGTGATCCGTCGTGATGGAGTCCACCTCCGTCTGAACCACATCCCTCATATACAGCTTCTTCTCCTTCCGGCAGACGATGTAGCGGACACCGCCGGCCTGGCGCGCCATCTCGTAAGCCAGGGGGATCCCCTTCGATTCCGCTGTCACGATCAGGTCGAAAGCGGGCGCCTTCTTCAGGAGCTCCTCCGCGGCCTTCACCGTGATTTCCACGTCACCGAACATGATGAAACCGGCGATGTAGAGGTCATCGTTCAGAGGGCAGAGGGGAAGATCCCTGCTGAGGCCCGCGATCTTCATGGTATAGAACATTGCTAAGCTGCACTTCCTTTCATAGACAGGGCGGGGAAACCGCCCGGGACAGCATGGAAAACGAGTGAACAGAAGGCCAGAAGACCAGGCCGACCAGATCGGCCAGGACCGACCAGACCGACTGAACTGGCCGCCCGCCGTGGGCGTTTCTCTCCCGCCTGTCAGGCATTCGGCATCGCGATCAGCTTCACCGCGTACAGGGCGAAGAGGACGAAAACCACCCACATGATGGGCTTGACATCCTTCGCCTTACCGGTGATGACCTTCAGAAGGACCCAGGACAGCATGCCCCACATGATGCCATTCGCGATGGAGGACGTGAAGGGCATCATGATGATGGCCAGGAAGGCCCCCACAGCGTCTGCCGTATCATGCTCGAAATCCACCTTCATGATGGAGGTCAGCATGAGGAAGCCCACCCAGACCAGGGCCGGCGTAGTGGCGAAGCCCGGGATGGCCAGGAAGATCGGGGAGAAGAAAAGGGCCAGCAGGAAGAAGACCGCGGTAGTGACAGAGGTCAGACCGGTCCTGCCGCCATTCGCGACGCCCGCGGAGGATTCCACGAAGCTGGTGACGGTGGAGGTGCCGAAGCAGGCGCCCACCACGGTGCCGACAGCGTCGGCCAGAAGGGCCCCCTTCGCGTTCTCCAGCGTCCCGTCCTCATTGACCAGGTTGCCCTTCTGGGCCACGCCGATCAGGGTGCCAACCGTATCGAAGATGTCGACGAAGAGGAAGGAGAAGCAGATCACGGCGAAGTCGAGGATATGACTACCGGCCCAGGCGAAATCGAACTTGAAGAGGTGCTTGTCCACCGGGACCAGGCTGCCCAGATCGAAGGAGGGGAACAGGGAATAGACGCCCGCCTTCGGGTCCACCTGATACCAGCCGGTCGCCTGAGCGATCATGCCCAGGCCCCAGGTGGCCAGGATGCCGATCAGGATGTAGCCGGGCACGTGGTAGTGATAGAGGATAGCCACGATCAGGATCCCGATCAGGGCCAGGGCCACCTGGGGCGACCGGAGGCTGCCGAAGGTGATCAGGGTCGACTCGCTGCCAGCCACAACGCCCGCGTTCTTCAGGCCGATGATGGCGATGAAGAGACCGATGCCGGCGGTGATGGCGTACTTCAGATTCTCCGGAATATCATTCACCAGCATCTCCCGGAAATTGGTCACAGAGAGGAGGATGAAGATAATGCCCTCGACCAGCACAGCTGTCAGCGCGATCCGCCAGGGCTCAGCCACCCCCATCTTCGCGATCTCCGGCACGACGGTATAGGCGAAGTAGGCGTTCAGGCCCATGCCGGAGGCAAGCGCCACCGGATAGTTGGCGAAAAAGGCCATGCAGAGGGTGCCGATCGCGGCGGAAACGCAGGTCGCCGTGAAGATCGAAGCCCGGTCCATGCCCGCCGCAGCCAGGATCGTGGGGTTGACGGCCAGGATATAGACCATGGCCAGGAATGTGGTGATCCCGGACGACACCTCGATGCCGACGGAAGTCCCGTGTTCCTTCAGCTTAAACATTTTTTCCATATTCTCAGCTCCATACTCATAAAGAAACTACACAAATGACGTAGCTATTTTACACTATTCCCGGAGAAAAGAAAAGCAGCAGAATCAGGACCACCCGTCAAACGGGTGGTTTACTCCAGGGCTATAAGCCCTTGTTGCCAGCCGGCGTCTCAAGGCGCTGGCTGGCTT
>CACZTH010000148.1 GCA_902784035.1 uncultured Eubacteriales bacterium | reverse complement strand
TCCATCCGGCCGTCCTGCTTGCGGATCTGGCCGGCATAGGAGGCGCGGGAAGGATCCTGGGGCGTGTAGACGCAGGACCCCGCCTGGACAGCTGGCAGGGTCTTCACCAGGAGTTCTCCGCCCAGCTCGGCCAGAGCCGCCTCTAATCGCTCATAATTCATGCCGTCCACCGGGATCCGGGCCTGGCTGATCACATCGCCGGTATCCAGGCCCTCCGCCATTTTCATGATGGAGACACCCGTGAACGCATCACCCCGCAGGATGGCGGTCTGAATGGGCGAAGCCCCCCGGAGGTCCGGAAGCAGAGAAGCGTGGACATTCAGACAGCCAAGCCTGGGCAGGTCCAGCAGGTCCTTCTTCAGGATCTGGCCATAGGCGGCGACGACACAGAGGTCCGGGTCGAACGCCTGAAGGGCGGCCTTTGTCTCCTCATCCCCGGAAAGACGGACCGGCTGGCGCAGGGGAAGACCATGGCCCAGGGCGAATTTCTTCACGGCGGAACAGGTCACCTTCCCCCGGTTTCCCCGTCGGTCAGGCTGGGTAATGACCAGACCGATCTCGTGGCCGGCCTCGGTCAGCGCCCGCAGGATTTCCGCCGCGAAGGCGGGCGTCCCCATGAAAGCCAGCTTCATCAGTCCTCCCCCGCTTCCTCAGACGCCTCGACGTGATGAACCTCGGTGGCCTTATCAGTATAAAGAATCCCGTCCAGGTGGTCGTATTCATGGCACATGACCCTGGCTTCGAATCCCTCGAACTCCAGCTCGCGGACCTTCCCGTCCAGGTCCTTCGCCCGGATGCGGATCTTCTCAGGCCGTTCCACCACGCCATAGTAGCCACGGACGCTGAGGCATCCCTCCGTGCCCACCTGACTGCCTTCCCGCTCCAGGATCTCGGGATCCACCATGAAATAGACCTTCTTCTCTTCCAGGGTGGGATCCGGCTCCGCGACGAACATCCTGCGGAGGATGCCGACCTGGGGCGCCGCCAGGCCTACCCCGTCCTCAGCCCTCATCGTCTCCAGCATGTCCTCCAGGATCTCCCTGATATGGGGGGTCACCTCGCCGACAGGGCGGGCATGTTTCCTCAGGATGGGATCGCCCTCCTGCACCACGTTTCTCAGTGCCATCGTCTGCTCCTTTCGTTAAAAACTGCTATAGGGATTGATGTCCAGCAGCAGGCTGGCGTCCGTCTTCGAGGTGAAGAGCCGGGCGCCGTAATATCTTAAATAATAAACGTACTTGTTCCGGTAGCCCCTGGGGCACTTGATCAGGATATGGCAGCGGAAGCTGTCCTTCCCCTTAAAGCTCTGGGTGGGCTTGGGGGCGAAGATCCTGTCCGCGCCGGGAAGGCCTGTCCTGCTCAGCCACCGCCTGCAGTCCTCCGCCGCTTCCATGGCGGTGGCCTCATCTTCTGAAGTGAACTCCGCCGCGATCAGGTCCGTGAAGGGCGGGTAACCCATGAGGGCCCGGATCTGGATCTCCTGGTCGAAAAACCCCCGATAGTCATGGGCGGCGGCGGCCTGGAGAGCGAAATTCTCCGGGGTATAGCTCTGGACGATGACCTCGCCCCGTTCGCCGCCCCGGCCGGCCCTGCCCGCCACCTGGGTCACCAGTTGGAAGGTTCTCTCCGTGGACCGGTAGTCCGGTATGTTCAGGCTCACATCCGCGGAGATGACCCCTACCAGCCCCACATTCCGAAAATCCAGCCCCTTCGCGACCAGCTGAGTGCCGATCAGGATATCGGTCTTCCCCTTCGAGAAGGCGGTCAGGATCCGGCTGATCTCGCCCCGGGTCTTCACCGTATCCACGTCCAGCCGGTCCACCCGCGCTTCCGGGAAGAGCCGGGCCACCCCTTCCTCCACCTGCTCCGTGCCAACCCCGAACCCCTTCATTCGGGGACTCCCGCAGTGGGGACAGGTCCGGGGCACCGGAAACCGCCTGCCGCAGTAGTGACAATGGACGGCATTATCCGTCTTATGGTAAACCAGCGTAATCCCGCAATCCGGGCATTTCAAGGCTTCTCCGCAGTCACGGCACGAAACGAAGGTGGAATACCCCCTCCGGTTCTGGAACAGGATGATCTGCTTCTTCCTGGCCAGATTATCCTCCATGGCCTGGCGGAGCGCCCGGCTGAAGATGGAACGATTCCCGCCCTTCAGCTCCTCCCGCATGTCTGTGAGCCGGACCCTGGGAAGCGGGGTCTCATTATACCGCCTCTTCATTTCCACCAGCTTATAGGTGCCTTCCATGGCCCGCTGGTAGGAGACCACCGAGGGCGTCGCCGACCCCATGACCAGGACTCCCCGGGTGGTCAGCAGCCGCTTCGCCGCCACATCCACCGTCTCGTACTTCGGCGTCTGGTCGCTCTTATAGGTGGTCTCATGCTCTTCATCCATAATCAGGATCCCGATGTCGGACAAGGGCGCGAAGACCCCGATCCTTGCCCCTATGCAGATCCTGGCCTTCCCGGTCCGGAGCCTCGTCCATTCATCGAACCGCTCCCGCTGGGACAGGCGGCTGTGGAGGACAGCGATCTGGTCCTTTCCGAACCGGCCGATGAACCGTTCCATGATCTGTTTGGTCAGGGCGATCTCCGGCACCAGCATGACAGCGGTCTTCCCCTGGTCCAGGGCCCGGGCGATCAGCCGCATGTAGACTTCCGTCTTTCCGCTGGAGGTCACCCCATGGAGGAGGAACATGTCCGGAACGCCCGCGTCCATGGACGCCCCGATGGTTTCCACCGCGTTCTTCTGTTCCTCCGTCAGCCGGTCCACCTCCTGGGGCTCCCCCTTCACATTCCTGAAGGGTTCCTTTTCCTTCCCCGGCTTCGGCGGCTTCCCCGGCGGCAGGAAACAGCGGAGGGCGTCGATGTATTTAATTCCGTACCGGAGCCGCATCCAGCCCGCGGTCTCGATCATCTCTTCATTCAGAGACAGATCCGGTTCCAGCTCCGCCACCTTCTTATATCGGATCCCCTCTTTCGGTTCCACATCGGTCCGGAAGACGAAACCCCGCCGAAGCCTGTTGTTCCTGTGAAAAGGCACACGGACGATCTGTCCCACCTGAAGAGGCTGATCCGTCTCATAGGTGTAGAGGGCGTCCGTGTATCTGCTTTTCGTATCGACCACCAGGTCAACATATCCCATGGATGAGCGCTCCCTCCCCAGGGCTAAAGAAGCTCGATGCCGTGGGCCCGGCAGGTCCTGATCATTTCCTCAGGCCAGAGGCTGGCCTGCACTTCCCCGATATGAGCCTTCTGCAGGAAATACATGCAGAGCCGGCTCTGGCCGATGCCCCCGCCGATGGTCAGGGGCAGCTCATCCTTCAGGATGGCCTGGTGGAAGGGCAGGTCCCGCCGGTCCTCCGCTCCGGCCAGCCGGAGCTGCCGGTCCATGGCGTCCGCGTCCACCCGGATGCCCATGGAGGAAATCTCGAAAGCCCTCCCCAGGACCGGATTCCAGAGGAGGATATCCCCATTCAGCTCCCAGTCGTCATAGTCCGGGGCCCGCCCGTCATGAGGCTCGCCGGAGGCCAGGGCGCCGCCGATCCGCTCGACGAAGACAGCGCCCTTCTCCTGACAGATCAGGTCCTCCCGCTCCTTCGGGGTCTTATCCGGCCACCGGTCCTCCAGGTCCTGGGTGAGGACGAAGCTGATCTCATTCGGCAGCCGGTTCTCCATCTGCTCCCAGGTCCGGTTCACATAATCGCTCAGATCATGCACGGCCAGGAAGATGGTCCTCACAGTCTCATGCAGATAATCCGCTGTCCGGTCCTCCCGGCGGATAACCTTCTCCCAATCCCACTGGTCCACATAGATGGAATGGAGGTTGTCCAGTTCCTCATCCCGGCGAATGGCATTCATATCTGTATAAATGCCCCTGCCTGGCTCGATCCCATACTTCCCCAGAGCGTACCGTTTCCATTTCGCCAGAGACTGGACGATCTCCGCGGGGCGCTCATCCATATCCTTAATGGTGAACTGGACCCGCCGCTCGACCCCATTCAGGTTGTCGTTCAGCCCGGAGGCCGGATCCACGAACAGGGGCGCGGACACTCTGCGAAGTTTCAAACGATAGGCCAGCTCATCCTGGAAATAATCCTTTATCTTCTGAATGGCCCGCGGGGTCTCCATCGGCCCGAGCTTGGCCCTGTATCCCTCTGGAATGATGAGATTAGACATTTTTCGCACTCCTTTCGGCTGCCCGCCGCTTCTGTTCCTCCCGCTGCCGTTTCGAAAAAAGGCAGCCGCAGTAGTCCTGGCGGTAAAGGCCATATTCCTTCGACAGCTCCACACTCCTGCGGAAGCCGTCTTTCTTCTTGAAATCCACGTCCAGGAAAGCAGGTCCCTCCGGCGTCTCCGCCGCCAGCGCCTTCCCGATGGAAGAGATGAGCCGGTAATCCTTATGGGAGCTCACTGTCAGCGTCGTGGTGAACAAAGGATACCCGTGCGCGCGGGCATAGTCCCTGGCGGCCGTCAGACGGTCCAGAAAGCAGACCCTGCACCGGGCGCCTCCTTCCGGCTCGTCCTCCAGCCCCCGGACCCGCTCGAAATAGGCGCCGGGGTCATACGCCCCGCCCACGAAGGCGACCTGGTCTTCCGCCGGCATCCCGGCTTCCCTCAGCCTCCGGTTCCTTTCTTCCAGGAAGCGGATCTGGTTGGCCTTCCGCCGCTCATATTCCTCCGGATCTGTGATGCAGGGGTTGTAGAAGAAAACCGTGATCGAGTAATCCGGGGCCAGCCGCTCCACACAGGCGGTGCTGCAGGGGCCGCAGCAGCTGTGGAGTAAAACCTTCTCTTTCAATCTCTCCTCTTTTCAAGCCTTTCCTTCCCGGGGAAAACCCCGGAAAATGACGTATTTCAGCCATTTATTATATCATATATGAGGCAGAGAATGCAAAGAAATGGGGCCCCGCCGGGAAGGATCCTCGGAGTCCCATAATTTGTTCTTCATTGACCTGGTGAAAGGACCTGGTGAAAGGGAAAATTCCCCGCCTACCTGAGGATGGTCACCTGGTAGACCCGGCTGATCTGTCCGGAGGAAGCGGTGCATTTCACTGAATAGGTCTGGCGGGAGGAGCCGAATGTCTTCGTCCCGGTCCCGGTGACCTTCGCTGCCGTGCGGGAAGCCTTCGAGGCCTTCATCACGGCGGTCCTGGAACCCGCCGGCACCCGGATGGTGAAGCTTGTTCTGTAATTCGGGGCGGAAGAGCTGATCAACGTGTAGGTCTTCCCCCCCGCGGTGACGGACATCTCCTTCAGATAGCAGTTGTTGTCCTGGTTCCAGGAGATAGATGGCTTGGCGGCCGCTTTCGCCGGCATGTTCTCATAGACCGGGATGAAAAACTCGATGGTCCGGTTGAGAAGACCGTAGGACTTATAATTCTGATAAAGGGTATAACCCTGAGACATTGGGGCGTACACCGCGGTCATGTAGACATGACTGCCGACATTTCCGCCGCCGTTCAGGACATTGAAATGCTCCAGGTAAGCGCTGTACTGACGGTTGGCGATGAAGCCCTGGCGGAGGAAGCTGGCGCCCGCGTAGATGGACTTGGACAGGGTGTTCCAGCCCGCCTTTTTCGCGTAGCGGAGGCCGTTTACAGCCCCACCGCCGGCGCTGTCATTGGCGCCGATATTGAACACATTATAGGCGTTCCGGTAGAGATAGAGTTTCCCGTCGACCATAGTGGTGGTGGTGCCCTGCTCATTGATGGCCTTCGAGGCCAGGTAAATGGGGCTGATGTTGTACCTCCGGCCGGCGTTCACGAAATCCTGGGCTACGCTCCGCTTGTTCAGGACCGGGTTGGTCCGGAGAACAGCCTGGACAGCGGAAACCGTCTGGTAGGAATGGTATTCATTCGACTCGAACTGGAAGACCCGGTCCTGGCTGAGCCAGTTCCTGGGATCCATGTAATAGGCCACCGCCTGAGTCGAGGCCGCGATGAAATAATAGCCGTCCTTGCCGTAATATACGTTCGAGAGGTAATTGTAGCAGGACTGGGAAACATTGTAATAGGAAGGCGCGTAGACCCGGTGGGTCAGGTTGATTGCCGGGTTTCTCACCATCCGGCTCAGGGCCGCGCTCCAGGTCATGCCGGTCTTCACCGGCGTGAACTTCCAATTGGGATGCTTGGCGTGGAGGGCACGAAGGCCGGCCAGGTAGCTGGAAGGAAATCCGCTGGCGGTGATGTAGCTGTTCGCCGCGATGACGGACCGGTTCGTGGAATACCCGGTGGACGTCTTCGCGGAGCTGGTCTTCCCTGTACGGGGACCGACGTAGGAAGCGTTCACGAAACAGTAGCCCTTCCCGTTCCGAATCCGGTACCATTTCTCATTCTTGCTGTTATAGACTGTCAGACAGATCTCCACGGTCTTCCCGGCAGACAGGGTGCCCAGACTGTCGAAACTGGTCTGGGGGCCCTTCCTCCGGTTGACCACAGCCGTGGTCTGCCAGGTGACGCTGGTGAAACGGGGCGTCACCCAGTCGGAACGGACGTAGCCCTTATAGGTCGGGGTGTAATACCAGACCTTATCGCCGCTGCCGGAAGCAGATGAATTCCATTTCTCCGCGCTCAGATACAGGGTGGTCCCCTTCTTCAAGACGGTCACCGCCTTCGCGGAGACGGACGCCGAGGCGCGGACATTCAGGGCAGTCTTCGTCACGGCGGAAACAGACCGGATCCCGGTCAGGGGCTTGGCCGTCACCTTCGGAGCGGTCTTCTTCGAAGAGCTGGTCTTAGACGCCGAGGAAGAGGATTTCCCTGTCCCTGTCAGCTTCACATACCGGGCCAACACGAAAGCAGTGCTTTTCCCATTCTGGATCCGGTACCAGGTTTCCTTCTTCGTATTCCAGACGGTGGCGGTGATCTTCACAGAGGCTCCCCCGCTCAGAACGCCTGCGGTATCGAAGCTGGTCTGGGGCCCCTTCCGGATGTTCAGGCCGGCAGTGGTCTTCCCGTTCACGGCAGAAAATCTGGATGTCACGATGTCAGACCGGACATAACCCTTCATCGAGGGAATATAGTACCAGACATTCTTGGCCTCGCTGGACCGGGCAGACTGCCATTTCATGGCGGACGCGGTCAGAACAGTTCCCTTTCCCACTACACGGACCCGGTCCGATGACGTGGAGGCGGCGGACCGGATGACCACAGCGTCCCGGGCAGTGACCTTCACGGAAGGAGCGGAAACAGCCGCCGCCCTCTCCCCGGCCAGTCCATAAAGGACGAAGGTCAGGCAGAGGACCGCCAACACGGTCAGGCTGTCTCTCCATACTTTCCGATACAACACCTTCATATGTTTCTTGTATGATGTATTCGAAGCTAAATACATCACGTTTCCTTTCTTCTTCGATTTGTGACTATAATACAATCCAGATGCTGTGGACTT
>CACZTH010000147.1 GCA_902784035.1 uncultured Eubacteriales bacterium | reverse complement strand
TGCCAATTCTAGACATATCTTCTTCCTCCTACCTTCTATTACCAGACGTAGCAGATGACTTCGCCGCCGATCCGCTGCTTCCGGGCTTCCTTGTCGCTCATGATGCCCTTCGAGGTAGAGATGATGGCGACGCCAAGACCGCCCAGAACCCGGGGGACCTCATCGGCCTTCACATAGACCTTCAGGCCCGGCTTGGAGATCTTCTTGATCCCGCTGATGACTTTCTCTTTCTTATCGGCACCGTACTTCAGGGTGATCTTCATCACGTCCTGAGTGCCGTTCTCAACGATGTCATAGGCTGTGATATATCCCTCATCGAGAAGAATCTGCGCAATGGCCTTCTTCATCTTCGTCGCCGGGATCTCGACAGTATCATGACCTGCGGTATTCGCGTTCCTGATTCTGGTCAGCATATCCGCGATAGGATCTGTCATTGTCATTGGTACTTACTCCCTTCCTTGCGATGTATTACCAGCTTGCCTTCTTCACGCCGGGGATCTCCCCTTTATAGGCCAGCTCTCTGAAGCAGACACGGCAGATGCCGTACTTCCTCAGAACCGAATGGGGGCGTCCGCAGATCCTGCATCTGGTATAAGCGCGCGTAGCGTACTTGGGTTTTCTCTGCTGTTTGATCTTCAAAGACTTCTTCGCCATTCTATCAGACCTCCTAGTTCTTTTCGAACGGCATGCCAAGGGCTTCCAGAAGCGCCATCGCTTCCTCATCCGTCTTGGCCGTCGTGGTGAATACGATGTTCATGCCCTTAATCGTGTCGACGTTGTCGTACTCGATCTCCGGGAAGATGAGCTGCTCCTTCAGGCCCATGGAATAATTTCCTCTGCCGTCGAAGGAGTTCCGGCTCACACCACGGAAGTCTCTGACTCTCGGAAGAGAGATGTTGAAAAGCTTGTCCACGAAAACATACATGTTGTCGCCGCGGAGGGTGACCTTCGCGCCGACCGGCATGCCCTGGCGGACCTTAAAGTTCGCGATGGACTTGCGGGCCTTCGTGATCACCGGACGCTGACCGGTGATGGCCGCGATCTCCTCGACAGCGGACTCAAGGATCTTGGAATTCTCCTTGGCCTCGCCCAGACCCATATTCAGCACGACTTTCTCGAGCTTGGGCACTTCCATCGGATTCTTATACTGGAACTTGTCCTGAAGCTGCTTGAAGACTTCATTCTGATAAGTTTCTTTCAATCTGGCTGTCAAACCGCTCTCCTCCTTTCTCAGTCAATCACATTCCCGGTCTTGCGGTTCACGCGGACTTTCTTACCGTCCTTGAAAGCGTAACCGATCTTGACCGCTTCTTTCGCTTTATCGTCATAGTACATCACGTTGGAAACGTTGATGGGGCCTTCCACGTGCTTAATCTCCGCACGCTCCGTCTGGGTCTGCTTCTGGTGCTTGGTCTGGACGTTCACGCCCTCCACGATCACCCTGTTCTCTTTCGGCATCGCCTTCAGGACTTTTCCGGTCTTGCCCTTATCTTTGCCCGTGATCACGATGACCATATCGTCTTTTTTAATACGCATCCGTCACCCTCCTACAGAACTTCCGGAGCAAGGGACACGATCTTCATGAAACCGGCCTCTCTCAGCTCTCTGGCCACCGGCCCGAAGATACGGGTTCCCACCGGAGTCTTATCTTCTTTGCTCTTGATGATAACCGCGGCGTTCTGGTCGAACTTCACGTAGCTGCCGTCCGCTCTCCGGACGCCCTTCTTGGATCTGACCACCACGGCTCTGACGACATCGCCTCTCTTGACCACGCCGCCCGGGGTCGCTTCCTTCACGGAGCAAACGATGATGTCCCCGATATTCGCATACTGCCGGGACGTGCCGCCCAGGATGCGGATGCAGAGAAGTTCCTTCGCGCCGGAGTTGTCGGCGACCTTCAATCTGGTTTCAGTCTGGATCATCTTCTGCCGCCTCCTTACTTCGCCTTCTCAACGATGCTGACCAGTCTCCATCTCTTGTCCTTCGACAGGGGTCTGGTCTCCATGATCTTGATCCGGTCGCCTACTCTGCACTCATTATTCTCGTCGTGAGCCTTGACCTTCTTCGTCCGTTTTACGGCTTTGCCGTAGATGGAATGTCTGACGAAGTCTTCGAACTGAACGACGACGGTTTTATCCATCTTATCGCTGACAACGACGCCGACTCTGGTCTTTCTGCTGTTTCTTTCGTCTGCCATCGTACATCCTCCTTTCGGTTAAGCCTGGACGCTTTCCAGTTCCTTCTCTCTGATAATGGTTTTCACTCTGGCGATGTCCCGCTTGATCTCTCTCATCTGGACAGGGTTCTCCAGCTGTCCGGTGACATGCTGGAACCGCAGGTTGAAGAGCTCCTTCTTCATCTTATCCAGTTCAGCGTTCAGCTCGACATCCGTCATTTCTCTCATCTTATTCAGATCCATTACGCTTCACCGCCTTTAGTGTTTTCCTGTCCCTTCGCTACGAACTCGCTCTTAATGGGCAGCTTATGGCTGGCCAGCCGGATGGCTTCTTTCGCCGCTTCCTCGGACACGCCGCCGATCTCGAACATGACGCGGCCGGGCTTCACGACGGCGACCCAGTACTCGGGAGCGCCCTTACCGGAACCCATACGGACTTCAGCCGGCTTCTTAGTAACGGACTTGTGGGGGAAGATCTTAATGTAGACCTTGCCGCCTCTCTTCGTATATCTGGTCATGGCGATACGGGCTGCCTCGATCTGGTTGGATGTGATCCAGCCGCACTCAGTGGCCACCAGACCGTAATCACCGTAGGTCACGGTGTTGCCCTTCGTGGCCTTGCCCGTCATTCTGCCTCTGTGTACTCTTCTATGCTTAACGCGCTTAGGCATCAACATGGCGTTGTTCCTCCTTTCTCTTCCTGATTATTCGTTGGTCTGGGGAGCTTCCGCTTCCGCCGTCGCCTGAGGAGCCTCTTCCACCTGGGCCGGCTTCTTCACCGGACGCTTACGCTGGTAAGCAGCCTTCGCCACAGTATGCTCCTGCCGGCCGAAACGGCCGCCTTCTCTTCTCCGGCCGCCGTCTCTTCTGCCGCGGCGGTCGCCGTCTCTTCTGCCGCGACGGTTGTCTCTGCGGTCCCGCTTCTCCTCACGGATCGAGCTCTGAAGGCCTTTGTCCAGGATCTCGCCGTGGTTGATCCAGACCTTCACGCCGATGCGGCCATAGGTGGTGTCCGCCTCGGTGAAGCCGTAGTCGATGTCGGACCGGAGGGTGTGCAGAGGAACGTTGCCCTCGCTGTACTTCTCCTTCCGGGCGATCTCAGCGCCGCCCAGACGGCCGGAGCACATGATCTTCACGCCCTTGGCGCCGGCCTTCATGGTCCGGCCCAGGGCCTGCTTCATGGCCCGACGGAAGGAGACACGGTGCTCCAGGGCCTCAGCCACGGACTCAGCGGTGAGCTGGGCGTCCAGCTCGCTTCTGCGGATCTCTTCGACGGAGATGTTGACCTGCTTGCCAGTCATCTTCTCCAGCTGAGCCTTCAGCTCATCGATACCGGCGCCAGACCGGCCGATCACCATGCCCGGGCGGGCGGTGGACACTCTGATGCTCAGCTTATCCTCGGAAGGACGCTCGATGAGGATTTTAGAAACGCCCGCGCTGTAGATCTTCTTCTTAATGAAGGTCCTGACCTTATGATCCTCTTCGAGGTAATCAGCAAAATTGTTTTTTCCGGCGTACCACTTGGAATCCCAATCTTTAATGACGCCGACTCTCAGCCCATGCGGGCTTACCTTCTGACCCATTGAAAACCTCCTAGTCTCTTTCCTTCAGCGTCACTGTGACGTGGCTGGATCTCTTCAGAATCATCGAAGCCCTGCCCTGGGCGCCCGCTCTCCATCTCTTCATGGTCGGGCCCTGGTTCGCGCTGATCTCAGCGACATACAGGCTGTCACGGTCCATGTCGAAATTGTTTTCGGCGTTTGCCGCGGCGGACTGGACGACCTTCTCGACGATCTCAGACCCCTTGCCGGGAGTAAACTTGAGGATGTTCAGCGCCTCATTCAAGTCCTTCCCTCTGACCAGGTCGGTCACGGGCTTCAGCTTGCTAGGAGACATTCTGACGTATTTTGCAACTGCCTTTGCTTCCATATCGATCTCCCTTTCTATTTCGTGGTCTTGTCAGAAGCGTGGCCTCTGAACGTTCTGGTCGGAGCGAACTCGCCAAGCTTGTGACCGACCATGTCTTCCGTGATGTAGACGGGCACATGCTTGCGGCCGTCATGGACAGCGATGGTGTGGCCGATGAACTGGGGGAAGATCGTGGAAGACCTGGACCAGGTCTTAATGACTTTCTTCTCGTTGGCCGCGTTCATGTCCTCGACTGCCTTCAACAGCTTATGATCTACGAAAGGGCCCTTCTTAACTGATCTGCTCATCTGATGCTCCTTCCTTACTTATCGTTTCTTCTCTTCACGATGTACTTGCTGGTGGCCTTCTTCTTCTTTCTGGTCTTATAGCCCAGAGCAGGCTTGCCCCAGGGAGTGACCGGGCCCTTGCGGCCGATGGGCGCGCGGCCCTCGCCGCCGCCATGGGGATGGTCGTTCGGGTTCATGACAGAACCTCTGACCGTCGGTCTCCAGCCCATGTGGCGCTTTCTGCCGGCCTTGCCCAGGCGGATGTTCGCGTGGTCATTATTACCGACCTCGCCGATCGTCGCCCGGCAGACCTGAAGAACATTTCTCAGCTCGCCAGAGGGAAGTCTCAGGAGCGCGTATTTACCTTCCTTCGCCATCAGCTGGGCGCCGACGCCGGCGGACCGGACCATCTGAGCGCCTTTCCCCGGCTTCATCTCGATGTTGTTGATGATGGTGCCGACAGGAATGTGGGAAAGAGGCAGGGCATTGCCCACGGTGATGTCCACATCCTCGCCGGACAGGATCGTCATGCCGGTCTTCAGACCTTCCGGAGCGAGGATGTATCTCTTCTCGCCGTCCGCGTAGACGATCAGCGCGATGTTGGCGCTTCTGTTCGGATCATATTCGATGGTGGCTACCTTACCGGGGATGCCATCCTTATCTCTCTTAAAGTCGATGACTCTATACTTGGGCCGAACGCCGCCGCCTCTGTGACGGACGGTGATCTTGCCCCTGGTGTTCCGGCCCGCGTGCTTCTTCAGCGTCTGGGTCAGAGACTTCTCAGGCTTGGAGGCGGTGATCTCCTCGAAGGTGGAGCTCGTCATTCCTCTGCGGCCCGGGGTTGTCGGATTGTATTTCTTGATTCCCATTGTGCCAGCCTCCTATATTACAGACTCGAGAAGAACTCGATCTCTTTGCTTCCTTCGGTGAGCGTGACAACCGCCTTCTTATAAGCGGCCGTTCTGCCGACGTTTCTTCCCATTCTCTTGATCTTGCCGTTCACGTTCATGATGTTGACCCGGGCGACCTCGACGCCGAAGATCTCTTCGACGGCCTGCTTGACCTGGGTCTTATTCGCGTCGACCGCGACCTTAAACGTGTACTTCTTCTGCTGCGCCAGATCCATGCTCTGCTCGGAGATGACCGGCTTGATAATTACGTCGTATGCGGATGCCATTATAAGTACACCTCCTCGATCTTCTGGACAGCTTCCTTCGTGACGATGAAGCTGGTGTGGTTCACGATCTCATAGACATTCATGGTCTCAGCCAGGACCGTTTTCACACCGGGGATGTTGGCCGCGGAGCGGACCACGTTCTCATCCTTCGCGGCGGTGACGATCAGGGCCTTCTTCGCGGCGCCCACGTTCTTCAGGGTCTGAACCATTTCCTTCGTCTTCGGCTCGTCGAACTTCAGATCATCCAGGACAATGATTTCCTTATCCAGGACCTTCGCGGACAGAGCGGACTTCAGCGCCAGACGCTTGACCTTCTTAGGAACCGCATACCGGTAATCCCTGGGCTTGGGCGCGAACACGATGCCGCCGCCGACCTGGGACGGATCCGTGGAGCTGCCCTGTCTGTGCCGGCCGGTGCCCTTCTGACGGAACGGCTTCTTGCCGCCCCCGCGGACCTCACCTCTCGTCAGCGCGGACTGGGTGCCCTGCCTCTGGTTCGCCAGGTAATTCTTCACTACTTCATGAACGGCATTCTCATTAGGCTGGATGCCGAAAAGTTCATCGTTCAGCTCGATGTCGCCGACCTCGGTGCCGGCCATGTTGAGCATTTTTACTTTTGCCATTGCGCTATCCTCCTTTCTTCAGTCGGTCTTATTTATCCTGACCCTTGGCGGCGTATCTGATTTTCAGAAGACTACCCTTGCCGCCCGGGACAGCGCCTTTGACCAGCATAAGATTTCTGTCAGCGTCAATCTTCACAAGCTGCACATTCTGAACGGTGACCGTGTCTCTGCCCATCCGTCCGGGTCCGTCGTTTCCGGGGAACACTCTGGAAGGATAGGTACCAGCGGCCAGACCGCCGGCCAGACGCTTATGCTTGGAACCGTGACCCATGGGCCCTCTGCGGTGGTTGTTCCGCTTGATGTTGCCCTGGGTGCCTTTTCCTTTCGACACACCGGTGATGTCCAGCTTCTTCCCTTCTTCGAAATCCGCCACGGTGATGGTCTGACCGACCTCATAGGTCTCGCCCTCATCGTTTCTGAACTCGGCGAGGTACTTCTTCGGCTCCACACCAGCCTTCTCGAAGTGGCCGGTCATGGGCTTGTTCACCCTGTGCGCCTTCTGGTCCTCGAATCCGACCTGAACGCCGTTATAGCCGTCGGTTTCCACCGTCTTGACCTGTGTGACCGTTTCCGGGCCGGCCTGGATGACCGTTACCGGGATGACCTCGCCGGACTCGGCGAAGATCTGGGTCATGCCGATCTTCTTTCCAAGGATTGCTTTCATGTTCTTCCTCCGTTCTTATAGAGGTGAAGCTTACGCCTCACATACAGAGTCTGCACGCAGAGGACCGAAGCTGCGCGGTCATGCGGGCATTCTTACAGCGGATGAGATAAGCAGGACGTGAGTTTCCCGCCGCTCCCATCGTTCTAAGGGAGTTTCCCTTACAGCTTGATCTCAATGTCAACGCCAGAGGGCAGGTCGAGCTTGGTCAGCGCGTCCGCGGTCTGTGCGGTGGCATTGGTTATGTCAATGAGCCTCTTATGGGTCCGCTGTTCGAACTGCTCTCTGGAGTCCTTATACTTGTGGACCGCACGAAGGATCGTGACAACCTCTTTCTCCGTCGGGAGAGGAATGGGACCGGACACATCCGCGCCCGTCTTCTTCGCCGTCTCGACAATCTTCGCCGCGCTCTGATCCAGCAGAGCGTGGTCATAAGCCTTCAGTCTGATTCTGATTTTCTGTAATTCGCTCATTTCTTCCTCCTGTTGATTTTCAGCGGATTTTCGCTATTCTCCAGCCAGGGGCCTTTCCCTGCGCGTGCTTACCGCCTGCATAATACACGCATCCGGTCGTTTTTATTTCTCAACGCTCACGAAAAAAGCAGGCGAACCCCTTCGCCTCCGTCCAGCGGAGACAATTCTCAGCAGAAATTACCTGATAGCTCAGCAACTTCCTGCTTCTACGCCTTATGCAAGCTCTCCTATTATATGAAAAACGCCTGGGGAAATCAATACTTTTTCCTGATTTTTTTCACCGGGTTCTTCGATTTTTTCGAGGCCAGGATCCGCTGTTTCTAAGCTTTCCAGGATTCAACATCTTTACACTTATCCAGGCGTTCCTGTTTCGCCCGCAATTGTCAGAATTTATCCGAAAGTCCGGCCATTTTCCAGGGAATTTCGGGACATCGGGGGAGGCCAGAACCGCGGACGCGGAGACCAGACCATCGACCGTATGATCGAACACCTTTTGTTTGCGAAATCTTCACAGAATTCAGCCGGAGGGGCGGGCCGGTTTCTGTTTACCTCCTTCGGAGAGCGTGTATAATATCATTGATGCTATCATACTCGAGAAGGGACCCGGCGACCGCCGCCGGCCCGCCGGATGAGAAAGAAAGTGAGGCAACGACAATGATCAAGCTTTTTAAATGTTCGAAGTGCGGAAGCATGGTGATCAAGCTGAATGACGCCGTCTGCAATCCCGCCTGCTGCGGCCAGCCCATGGATCTGCTGGAGCCCAACACTGTTGACGCGGCTCAGGAGAAGCATGTTCCTGTCGGCACCGTTGAAGGGAACCTGGTCCACGTGGCCGTCGGCAGCGTGGAGCATCCCATGACGGAGGAGCACCACATCTCCCTGATCCTGCTGGAGACCGATAAGGGCTTCCAGGCCAAGTATCTGACCGCCGCGGACAAGCCGGAAGCGGACTTCGCTGTGGCGCCGGGCGAGAAGCCTGTGGCTGTGTATGAGTACTGCACCCTCCACGGTTTCTGGTGCGCCGAGCTGTAAACCAGTTTAACCCGGACAAAGGGCGAGCGGGTGATCGTCCCGCCGCTTCTGCGAAATGCATAGAAGGAGGTGTCTCAAAAGTGGTGATTTGCCGCTGATGAGGCACCTCCTTCCTGTTTCCAACGGTCCGCCGCCTCTTCACTCCACGAAGATGCTGCCGCCGATAAATTCACGGATGATGGAATTATTAGGCACCGCCCGGTCGTCCTTCACCTCCCGGAAATACTTCAGAAAATCCAGCATCCACTGGGCCTCCGCGTAATTCGGGTCCTCAGGCCCCACCTTCTCCAGCAGGGGAACCGCGTACCGCTTCAGCACCGGTATCTCATAGATGTGATAGGAATTGAACAGGGCGTCCGCCTCCCCGCTGTAGGGAAAGATATTCTCATCTTCCCCCGCCCGGACCTTCGGCCAGCTCTCCAGGGTGGCTGCCGCGTCATGTCCCCTGTACAGGTAATCCCGGACCAGCCGGCGGAGGAGCCGCTCATCGGTGGTCGGCACCCGGTTATGCTCGTCGATGTTCATGCCCGTCAGCGGACTGATATAAATCTTAAACTTCTCCTTCTGGGGGATCTCCTCCGTCAGCCTGGCGTTCAGGCCGTGGATCCCCTCGATCACGATGGGCTGTCCCTGGCCCACTGAGGTCACCCGGAGACCGAACTCCTTATGCCCGGTCAGAAAATTGAAAGTCGGAAGGTCGGCCTTCTTCCCCGCCAGGAGGTCGTTCATATTTCTGTTAAACAGGTCCACGTCCAGGGCGTCGAAGCCCTCATAGTTCGGTTCCCCGTTCGCGTCGTGGGGAGTATGCTCCCGCTCCACGAAATAATCGTCGGTCCCCATGTAGAGGGGGCTCATCCCATTCACCCTGAGCTGGACGCAGAGCCGGCGGGCGAATGTGGTCTTCCCGGAACTGGAGGGGCCCGCGATCAAAATGATCCTGCGCTTCTCCTCCTTAATCCGGTCCGCGATCTCCGCGATCCTCTTCTCGTGCAGGGCCTCCGAGATCTGGACCATCTCTCGGAACTCACCCTCCTGGATCTGCCGGTTCAGGTCCTGAACATAGTTCACACCGGTAATCCGGTCCCACCGCTTCTGCTCGCTGAAGGCCTCATAGAGCTTGGGCTGGTCCCTGTAAGGTGGGAGCTGATCCGGCAAATGGTCATTCGGATACCGGAGGAGGACCCCCCGCTTATAGGAATGAAGCTCCCAGTTTCCCAGATATCCGGCGGAAGGAACGATGAAGCCATAGGCGAAGTGGTGCATCCCCGCGATGGTATAGATCGGGAGCCGGCGTTCCTTCGCCATTCCACGGATCAGGTCCACCGTATGGGTCACCTTCCCCTGGTCCTCCAGGATCTGGATCACCTCATCCCGGGGCCGCTGTTCCAGCCGGAAGAGTTCGTCCGCCCCGCTGAGCCGCCGCATCTCCGCCGCGATCTTCTCCGTCAGTTCCGGCGGCACCGGGCTGGTTCCCCTGACCTCTATGTACATGCCCTGGTTCAGGGAATTGGCGATCTCGATCCGGGTCCCGCCCATGACCCGGTCCACAGCCGTAATGAAAAGCAGGCAAAGGCTGTCCACGTAGGCGTGCTGGGCCGCCCGGTTCCGCATGTCCAGGAGCTCCACCCAGGCCCCTTCCGGGATCTTCTCCCGAAGGTCAGCGTACCGGTTTCCGATCTTCGCCAGGTAGACCGGATAGGCCGCCTGGTCCCGGGTCGCCCGGACGAACTGGTCCAGCGTGGTCCCCTCTTCAACTTCCACGGGCTCGTACAGCCCCCTCGGCTCCTTCTTCAGACTGAATCTCATCTCCTGCCCCCCCCTCACTGGCGGATCCCGGCCGCGTCCAGCCGGCCCTTTATGTCCATCGGTCGAAACGACTGAATTTTCAGGGATGTCGCATCGACATTATATCATAAAGCCAGATCGCTGATAAGGGCCATTCACCGTCAAAGGAAAATGGGCATCAGAAACGGGCGGGCATCAGAACAGGACAGCCCTCAGAAAGGAACGGCCGCCTCCTGCCCCGCCTGGTCCAGAACCGACAGATCTGCCGGAGCGGATATCTCCTCTCCCGCCTCTGACAGCGCGGTCTCAACCCCTTCCATTTCCTCCCGCGGGCCCGAAACTGCATCCCCAGCCCGCGCCACCGCCCGGCGGTTGTTATGTCTCTGCAGCAGCCGGAACAGCATCTGCATCTCATCCTCGAACAGGGTGATCCCCCGGGACATGTGCTCGTGGTCCGGGTCCCAGTCCCGGATGTCGTACTTCGGCGGCTCCTTCCCATTCCAGCAGACCAGGTTCAGTTCCCGGCGCCAGCCGCTGCTCCGCTTCCCGATGACTCCCAGGTGCTCCCGGATCTCGTAGGTGATTCTGGTATCTCTCGGCATGATCTTCTCCTTTCGCCACGTAACAGTGGTTTGCCCTTTGTGTATCCGTAAGATACCATTACTGGAAAATAATGTCAATCAATAGCAAAAGAATACCGCGCCCGGGGGAATTGAAAGTCTTTTCCCTTTCCCCTGGCGCGGATGCGAGGGCGGTCTGCCTTCGTTCTGTTTTTTTCCGTTTTCATGCGTTTCCACGGCCTTCCGCGGAACATTCGTTCTCTTTCTTGTGGTTTTACTTTAACGGCCCATAGCCCGCGCCTATGCCGCTAATTAAGTTCGGATAAAAAAAGGTGCCTGAGCACCTCGGATAGAGTGGAGCGGGCGAAGGGAATCGAACCCT
>CACZTH010000146.1 GCA_902784035.1 uncultured Eubacteriales bacterium | reverse complement strand
TCCCCCATTACCAGCAGGAGGGGAAGAGCCACCTGAACCTGGCCTTCGGCTGCACCGGCGGCCAGCACCGGTCCGTGGTCATGGCCGAGGAGTTCGCCCGCATCTTCCGGGAGGAGGGCTACCGGGTGTCTCTCGTCCACCGGGAGCTGGACTGAGATGTCCTTCGCTCAGGACACGAAGCGGGAGCTGGCCAGGGTCATGCCCGTGAAGAAGTGCTGCCAGCTGGCTGAGATCGCGGGCTTTCTGAGGGTCGCGGGCAGCATCCGGCTTGCCGGCCGGGGGCAGTTCAGGATTCTTTGTCAGACGGACAGTCCGGCCATCGCCCGCCACTATAAGATCCTCCTCCAGGATTATTTCCGGATCGAGACGGGGCTGGAGGTGACAGAAGGGGCGCCCCTCCGCAGGGGCAGGACCTATTACCTGACCATCGAGCCGGAGATGAACAGCGAGTCCATCCTCCGGGAAACCGGGATCCTCATGGTCCGGGAGGGGCACAACTTCATCAGCGACGGGATCTATGACGGCCTTCTCCGGAAGAAATGCTGCCGGAAGGCCTGCATGAGGGGGCTGTTCTTAGGCGCCGGTACGGTGATCAACCCGGATAAGGGCTATGATCTGGAATTCGTCCTTTCCTCGGAGCGGCTGGCCCGGGATCTCCGCAAGCTGATCCACACCTTCGAGGGGCTGACCGCGACGGTCACGGAGCGGAAGGGCCGCCAGGTGGTCTATATGAAAAACGCTCAGAACGTCAGCGACACCCTGGCCCTGATGGGGGCCCATCAGCAGATGCTGAAGCTGGAGGACGTGACCATCCGGAAGCAGGTCCTGAATCAGACGATGCGGCTCATGAACTGCGACGCGGCGAATACGGACCGGGCCCTGGACGCGTCGGAGAAGCAGGTCCGGGCCATCCGGACGCTTCAGGCGGCCGGCCGGTGGGAGGCCCTGCCGGAAAAGCTCCGGGACCTGGGCCAGCTCCGCCTGGATCACCCGGAAGCCAGCCTGGCCCAGCTGGGCGAGCTCATGGACCCGCCCCTGAAGAAGTCCGGCGTGAACGGCCGGATGAAGCGGATCCTGGCCGCCGCGGAGCAGACAAAAAAGCCGGAATCGTAACAGCCGCCGAAGAGTATTGTCTAGCTTTGCAGGTTTGACTATAGATAGATAAATTGATAAAATAAAACAAATTAGAATATTTTCACAAAGGGGAATGCCCATGTTCGAACAAGAGCTTGAGAAGATCCGCGGCGCGGAGGCGCGGGCGGAGGAGATCGTGAAGAAAGCCGGCGCGGACGGGAAGGCAGCCGAGGCGGCGGGCCGGGAGGCCGCCGCTGAGTGTCTCCGGAAGGCGGAAGCGGAGGCGGCCAGGACTGTGAGCCGCTACCGGCAGGAAGGAACGGAGACCGCGGACCGTCAGCAGAGAGAAGCGGCGGAAGCGGCGGAGGCCCAGGTCCGGGCCCTCCGGGATCAGGCTGAGAAGAAGGCCCCGGAAGCGGTTCGGATGATCACGGAAAGGATCGTGAGCATCAGTGTCGATCGTTAGCATGAAACGGCTCTCGGTGATCGGACTGGACCGGGATCGGGACAGCCTCCTGAAGAGGCTGATGGATCTGGGGACTGTGGAGATCACGACAGAGAAGGACCAGGAGGAGGGGACGGCGGCCCTGTTCAGCGGCGGCGAGAACCAGGCGCTGGCCGCCCTGGATCAGCGGATCCAGGGGACGGAGCTGGCCCTCGAGACGCTGGAAGAGCACAGCCCGGTCAGGGCGCCCCTCATCCGGACCAGGCGGGCCATCAGCCGCGCCGAGTTCGCCGGGGTCCTGACGAGAGGGGAAGAGATTAAGAAATCATCGGACCGTATCGTGGAGCTCCGGGAGGAGCTGAACGGCATCCGGGAAGCGAAGAACCGGGACGCGGTGGAGCTGGCGCAGATCCAGCCCTGGAAGGGCTATGGGGCGCCGCTGGACGTCCGGGGAACCGGTCAGACGGACCTGGAGCTGGAGACCTATCCGGCTGGGACGGACCTCCAGGCCGTGCGGGAGAAGATGGAGGAGGTCACAGACCTCTTCGAGCTCCGGCAGGTGAACAGCGATAAGGACTTCGTCTACGCTGCCCTGGTGTCGATGAAGAACGACACGGACAGGCTGCGGGACTGCGCGCGGCAGTTCGGCTGCAGCCCGGCTCAGGTCATGGGCATGTCCGGGACGGCTGAAGAGGCGGAGGCCCGGATCCAGAACGACATCGCGGACCGGGAAGCCCAGCTGGCTCAGGTCGAGGAGAAGATCGTCGGCCGCTACAGCGAGAAGGGCGACATCGAGTGTCTCCATGACGAATGGGTCGTGGAACGGGACCGGGAGGCCGTGAAGGATAAGCTCAGGACCACGAAGCGGACCTTCCGTTTCACGGGCTGGGTGCCGGTCCCGGCGGAGAAGGAGGTCGAAGCGGCTCTGGAGGACTGTGGCTGCTGGTATGCCCTGCGGGATCCGGAGGAGGGGGAAGATGTCCCTGTCCTCCTGCAGAACCCCAAGCCGGTGGTCCCCTTCGAGTCGGTCACGGAGATGTACTCTCTGCCGGACTACCACGGGATCGACCCGACCAGGTATTTCGCCTTTTTCTATGCCATGTTCTTCGGTATCATGCTGAGTGACGCGGGCTACGGCGTCCTGATCACCGTGGCCACGGCGGTCCTACTCCGGAAATTCGATCTGGAGGGGACCACGTATAAGATGATCAAGATGTTCTTCTACTGCGGGATCTCGACGATCTTCTGGGGGGCCCTCTTCGGGGGCTGGTTCGGAAACTTCGTCAGTGTGTTCGGGGAGGTGGCGCTGAGGAAGGAAATCTCCGTTCCGCCCATCTGGTTCGACCCGATCCAGGATCCGACGAAGCTCCTGATCTTCTCGCTGATCTTCGGCGTGATCCACATCTTCGTGGGCATGGGCTTGAACGCCTATATGCTAATCCGGGCGGGCAAGTGGAAGGACGCGGTCTTAGACGTCTTCTCCTGGTACCTGGTGATCGGGGGCGCGGGCCTGTGGGCCTTCACCCGGTCGAACGCCTTCCTGTACGTCGCGGGGGCCGGGCTGGTCATCCTGCTCCTCACGGGCGGCCGGGACCGGAAGGGTTTCGGGAAGGTCATCGGGGGTCTGGGCGCCGTCTATAACGTGACGGGGTATCTGTCCGACATTCTGTCCTACGCCAGACTGCTGGCGCTGGGGCTGGCCACCGGGGTCATCGCCCAGGTGGTGAACACGATCGGGTCCCTGGCGGGGCCGGGCGTGGTGGGGACGATCGTCCTCCTGGTCGCCTTTGTCATCGGTCACATCTTCAACCTTGCCATCAACGCGCTGGGGGCCTTCGTCCACACGAGCCGGCTCCAGTACATCGAGTTCTTCGGCAAATTCTATATCGACGGCGGGGAGCCTTTCGATCCCTTCCGCAGGAAAACGACTTATGTACGGCTGGCGCCGGAAAAATCAAATGGAGGTAAATAGTCATGATCAGTGGAAACGCATTAGCACTTATCGGAGCGGCGGTCGCTTCTCTGGCTGGTGTCGGGAGCGCCATGGGCGTCGGCATCGCGGGCCAGGCGGCCGCGGGCGTGGTGGCGGAGGACCCGAAGAAGTTCGGGCGCACCCTGATCCTCCAGGCCCTTCCCGGCACGCAGGGTATTTATGGTCTGATCGTGACCTTCCTGATCTTCATCCGGATCGGGCTCCTGGGCGGCGGCGGGATGAAGGACCTGTCCACGACGCAGGGACTGTTCGTCCTGGCTTCGGCCCTGCCCATCTGCATCGTCGGCATCTGGTCCGGCATCGCCCAGGGAAAGGCGGCCGCCGCCGGCATCATGCTGCTGGGCAAGCGGGCTGATCAGATGACGAAGGGCATCGTATACGCGGCCATGGTCGAGACCTACGCCATCTTCGCCCTGCTGGTCTCCCTGCTGATGCTGTTCAACCTGGGCATTTAGCCGAAGGGCGGGCATGCTATGAGCATCGAGAAGATTACGGCGAAGATCATGGAAGACGCGGAGCGTCAGGCGGACGAGATTCTGGGTCAGGCCCGGAAGCAGTCTGACACAGCCCTTCGCCAGGCGAAGGAGCGCGCGCGGGAGATCCTGGCGGAAGGGGAGAAGAACGGCCAGCGGGAGATGGAGAAGATCATTTCCCAGCGCCGGTCGGTAGCGGACATCGACACCCGGAAGCGGATCCTGGAGGAGAAGCGGGCGCTCATGGAGGGCTGTTTCAGCCAGGCCAGGGAGGAGATCCTGGGCCTGCCGCCTGAGGCCTATACGGACTTTCTGATGAACATCATTAAGGATACAGGTCTCTCCGAGGGGGAGATCATCCTGAACGGCCGGGACCGGGAACGGGTCGGCCAGCTCCTGGCGGAGCGGCTCGCGGAGCAGATCGACGGAGCCAGGTTCACCCTGTCCGAGGAGCCTGGGAAATTCGACGGCGGCCTCAAGCTCCGGCAGGGGAAGATCTTTGTGAACGGAACGCTGGAGGACTATCTGGCGCGGGCGGAACGGACCATGGCCCGGGACGTCTCAGAGGTCCTGTTCGGCGGCGAAGGAGCGGCGGATGGCAGCAAGAAAGACAGATGAATACATCTTCGCGGATGCCTACATCGGGAATTTCGTGGCCAGACTCATGACGAGGAAGGACCTGCTCCGTGTCGCCGCGGCCAGGGAGCCGGAAGCGGCGGAGGCTGTTCTCCGGGAGTTCGGCCGGGAGGACGCGAAAACGCTTCATGAGGAGGGCCTGGACGCCTTCCTCCGGGCGGAGCGGGACGCCCTCTACGAACGGGTCTTCCGGACGGTGCCGGATCCGGCGGAGTTCGCTTTCGATCTGGCTCCCCACGATTACCATAATGTGAAGGTCCTGCTGAAGGCGGAGCTCCTGGAGAAGGAGCCGTCAGAACACGCCCTGTACCGGAATGCCTCCATCCCTGTGGACAGGCTGGTTCGGCTGATCCGGGAGCGGAATTACAGCTTCATGCCGGTCCCCATGAAGGAGGGCATCCAGCAGGCCCTGGACACCTACGCCCGGGGCAGCGACCCCCAGCTCATCGACCTGATCCTGGACCGGGCCTGTTTCCGGCAGATGCTGGCGGACAGCCAGGCCCTGGAGGACGAGTTTATCACCGGCCTTCTCCAGAAGCAGATCGACGCGGTCAACCTGAGGACCTTCGCCAGGTCCAGAAAGCTGGGCCGGACCTGGTCCTACTTCATGAACCTGTTCGTGGAGGGGGGCGAGGTGCCCCAGGATATTCTCAGGGAGGCCTATGAAGAGGCCTATCCCCGGGTCGGCGAACGGCTGGAGGCGTATGGCTGGCGGGAGGCCTTCACGGAAGGCGGCCGCCGGCTGAAGGAGGAGGGTGATTTCAGCGCCCTGGAGCGGCTCCTGGACGACGCGGTCATGGCCTATAACCGGAAGGCGAAGTACGAATCCTTCGGGCCCCGGCCCATTCAGGGCTTCTGGTACGCCGCGGAGAAGGAGATTGACAATCTCAGGATCGCCCTGGCGGGGCCCATGCTGGGCACGCCGCCGGAGGAGATTGAAGGAAGGCTGAGGGAAACCTATGTATAAGATCGGCGTCATCGGAAACGAAACGGCGGTCCTGGGCTTTAAGGCCGTGGGGCTGGACGTTTTCCCCTGCGCCTCCGGGGAGGAGGCCGGGAAGCTCGTGGACAGGCTGGCGGAAGAATCCTACGCCATTCTGTACATCACGGAGGACCTGGCCCAGGAGATCCCCGGGACCATGGATAAATATAAGGATCAGATGCTTCCGGCGGTCATCGCCATCCCCGGCGTCTCCGGCTCGACCGGCGCCGGGATGCGGAACGTGAGTAAGGCGGTGGAACGGGCCGTCGGGGCAGATATACTTTTTGGAGGTGACAGATAGATGAGCCAGGGGAAGATCGTGAAAGTATCCGGGCCTTTGGTCGTGGCATCGGGCATGGAGGACGCCAATATGTTCGATGTGGTCCGGGTCGGTGACCTGGGCCTGATCGGCGAGATCATCGAGATGCGGGGCGGAGAGGCCTCCATCCAGGTTTATGAGGAGACCGCCGGCCTGGGGCCGGGGGCGCCGGTCGTCAGCACAGGGGCGCCTTTGTCCGTCGAACTGGGGCCTGGTCTGATCGAAAACATGTATGACGGGATCCAGCGGCCCCTGGAGGGCATGGTGGAGGCCGCGGGGCCGAATATCACCCGAGGCATCTCTGTGCCGGCCCTGGACCGGACGAAGAAGTGGCATTTCACCCCGGCGGTCAGCCAGGGCGATGAGCTGGGCGCGGGCGATGTGATCGGCACCGTGGTGGAAACGGCCGTCGTGACCCAGAAGATCATGGTTCCGCCGGGCAAGTCCGGCACGGTGGCCACCATCCTGGAGGGCGATTTCACGGTGGAAGAGACGGTCTGCGTCCTGAAGACGAAGGACGGGGAAAGTCTGAATCTGACCCTGATGCAGAAGTGGCCGGTCCGGGTTGAGCGGCCATATAAGAAGAAGCTGACGCCGGACGTGCCCCTGATCACGGGCCAGCGGGTCATCGACACCATGTTCCCCATCGCGAAGGGCGGCGTGGCGGCGGTCCCCGGCCCCTTCGGCTCGGGCAAGACCGTGGTTCAGCACCAGCTGGCCAAGTGGGCCGACGCGGACATCGTGGTCTACATCGGCTGCGGCGAGCGGGGGAATGAGATGACGGACGTCCTGATGGAATTCCCGGAATTGAAAGACCCCAGGACCGGAGAGTCCCTGATGAAGAGAACGGTCCTGATCGCCAATACCTCGGACATGCCGGTGGCGGCCCGGGAAGCGTCGGTATACACGGGCATCACCATCGCCGAGTATTTCCGGGATATGGGTTACTCGGTGGCTCTGATGGCGGATTCCACCTCCCGCTGGGCGGAGGCCCTCCGGGAGATGTCCGGCCGTCTGGAGGAGATGCCCGGTGAAGAGGGCTATCCTGCCTACCTGGCCTCCCGTCTGGCTCAGTTCTACGAGCGGGCCGGCCGGGTCGAGACCCTGGGGTCTGACGAGCGGGTCGGCGCCCTGTCCGCGATCGGCGCGGTCTCCCCGCCGGGCGGCGACATTTCGGAGCCGGTCTCCCAGGCCACCCTTCGGATCGTGAAGGTCTTCTGGTGCCTGAGCGCCAGTCTGGCGCACGAGCGGCATTTCCCGGCTATCGACTGGCTGCAGAGCTATTCCCTCTATGTGGACCGCCTGACCCCCTGGTTCGAGGAGCATGTGAACAAAGAATTCCCGGTCCTTCGGTCGAAGGCCCTCCGCCTCCTCCAGGAGGAATCGGAGCTGAATGAGATCGTCCAGCTGGTCGGCGTCGACGCCCTGTCCATGGAGGACCGGGTCAAGCTGGACGCCTGCCGGTCTATCCGTGAAGACTACCTGCATCAGAACGCCTTCCATGACGTGGACACCTATACTTCCATGAACAAGCAGTACCGGCTGCTGAAGCTGATTCTGACCTACTTCGACCTGGCGGTGGACGCCGTGAAGCACGGCGCCTCCTTCAGCAAGCTGTCCACGCTGGACGTGAAGGAGAAGATCGGCCGGTTCAAGTACATCGAGGAGAAGGAGATCAACGCCAGCTACGACCAGATCATGGACGAGCTGAAGACCAGCGTCAGCGCGCTGATCGGTGAAG
>CACZTH010000145.1 GCA_902784035.1 uncultured Eubacteriales bacterium | reverse complement strand
TGGTCACTTCGATAGGATCACCCAGAGGCGCGACCTTCCTCACCATCACCTCGGCTCCCTTGATGAGGCCCATGTCCATCAGTCTTTTTTTCGTGGCGCCCCGGCCCTCGATTTTCTTTATGGTCGCGGTCCCGCCAACCTTAATCTGATCCAGCGTCATCCCGATACTCCTTTCCTACACCATGATCCGGTTAGCCATCGACGCATCGACCGCCACCCGGCTGTCCTTCACCTGAACGATGACATTCTGACCGACCTTCGTGATGACGGTGACATCATGATCCACCACGAACCCCAGCTCCGACAGATGCTGCCGGACCTTATCATTCCCCGTGATCTTCCGGATCGTGACCCGTTCGCCTTCCTTGCACATCGTGATCGGCATCATGCGCGCTCTCCTTTCATGGCTTCAGCTGATCTAATGAAATAACTTCGAATAAATTCAGTTAGTATTTTCTAACCGCTACATAAATTTAATATATCTAACCCAAAAAGTCAAGTACATCCGGTAAATTTTAGGGCTTCCGTATGGTCATCATATATATCCTCCCGAATTTGTTTGATATATTAAATTTTCACCCCCCTGACATTCTAACTGGCTCCCAGAAGACTTCTCTCCCGCCGCGTGCCCCCTCACGCCCTGAACTAATGTTAAGTTATGGAATCATGCGGCTTCCAGCCGTTATTTTCCTTTGGTTTAATACGTTTAACTCTTGTTTGTCTCCTCGAATAGTGTTACAATAAGTAAAAATATTTCATTGTTTTTATGAAAGTCAGGCTGATCGTGGCAGAGAAGAAACCGGTCCGCAGGTCCGCGGAAGATTATTTGGAAGCGATGCTGATGCTGAACCAGCAGCACGGCTACATCCGATCCGTAGATGTGGCGGAACACCTGGGTGTGACCAAGCCCAGCGTCTCCTACGCGACGAAGCGCCTCCGGGAAGAGGGCTACATCCAGATGAACACGGACGGCCTCATCTCCCTGACCCGGGCCGGCCTGAAGATCGCCACCCGGATCTACGAGCGCCACCAGGTCCTGACAGACATCTTCATCCGGATCGGCGTGGATCCGGTCACCGCCCGGGACGACGCCTGTAAGATCGAGCACGATCTGAGCGAGCAGACCTTCGAAGCCATTAAGCGCTGCGCTGGCCTTCCCGCCGGTCAGAAATAGGACCTCGTAACCTTTCTCCAACTTGGAAGATCATAGAGCAGAAGACGGAGCCGCGGAAGCGGCCCCGTCTTCTGTTTTTTCCCCTCCAAGCGCCTGTTCGGGGGATAAAAAGAAGGGCGGGCACAGACCTCCTGGTCTGAGCCCGCCCCGGCCATCGTCCAGCTCCGGCGGCGGAACACCCGCGGCGATCAGCCTGAACCCCGCGGAACGCCCGCGCGGCGCTTTTTTCCTGCCGCACACCCGCGCGGCGCCGACAGCCTGCGGCCTACGCGATGGCTGTGACCTTATAATCCTTATCTTCCACGGCCTTCTTCAGGTCCGCGTCAGCCACGTCCGAGGAGAGCTCCACCACAGCGGTGCCCGCCACATGACTCACCTTAGCGCTGTCGACCCCGTCCAGGCCCTCCAGGGCCTTCTTCACCGTGGCTTCGCAGTGCTCGCACATCATACCTTCGATGTTGATCGTCTTTTCCATCTCGCTTTTCTCCTTCGATTCCTGAGTGATTTCATTCTTCGCCGGGGCAGAAACTGCCTCGACATCCTGAGTGACAGCGTTTCTCATGGGTCTGTCCTTCGAAGCGTCGTGGACCTTAAACAGGTTCAGCCGCAGGGCATTCATGACCACGCAGAAGCTGGACAGACTCATGGCTGCCGCGCCCCACATGGGATTCATGACCCAGCCCAGCAGATGAGCATAGGCGCCAGCCGCCAGGGGGATCAGGATCACGTTATAGAAAAAGGCCCAGAACAGGTTCTCATGGATGTTCCGTAGGGTCGCCCGGGACAGGCGGATCGCCGCCGCCACATCGGTCAGACGGCTGTTCATCAGGACCACGTCCGCGGCGTCGATGGCCACGTCCGCGCCAGCCCCGATGGCAACCCCCAGGTCTGCCCGGGTCAGAGCCGGGGCGTCGTTAATCCCGTCGCCCACCATGGCCACTTTCCCCGCCTTCTTCAGATCGCGGATAACGCTCTCTTTCCCCTCCGGCAGGACCTGGGCGATTACCTGGTCCACCCCGGCCTGGCGGCCGATGGCCCGGGCCGTCCGCTCGTTGTCCCCGGTCAGCATGACCACCCGAAGACCCATGTTCTTCAGCTGGCGGATGGCCTCCGGACTGTCCTCCTTCAAGGTATCCGCCACCGCGATGATGCCCTGGAACCGGCCGTCCTCCGCGAAGTAGAGGCAGGTTTTTCCTTCCTCCGCCAGCGCCTCCGCCTGGGCGCTGAAGGTCTCAGCCCCCTGGCTGTTCCGCTGGATGAAGCTGAGGTTGCCGCCTGCCAGAGACTTCCCGTCTCTTACCGCCGTCAGGCCATTTCCCGGAGCGATCCGAAAGTCTTCGACCTCGCGGGCAGCCAGCTCTTGCTCCCGGGCCTGGTCCACGATGGCCTTGGCCAGGGGATGCTCGCTCTTCACTTCCAGGTCGAAGGCCATCTGCAGGAGCTGATTCTCGTCAGCGCCCTCCGCAGGCAGGATGTCGGTCACCCGCGGCGCCCCTTCTGTGATGGTCCCTGTCTTATCCAGGGCCACGATCTGCGTCCTCCCGGTCTGCTCCAGGGAAGCCGCGGTCTTATACAGGATTCCGTTCTTCGCCCCCATGCCAGAGCCCACCATGACGGCCACGGGGGTCGCCAGGCCCAGGGCGCAGGGACAGCTGATGACCAGGACCGCGATGCCCCGCGCCAGGGAGAAGCCCAGGTCCCGCCCGATCAGGAGCCAGATGACCGTGACCGCCAGAGCCACGCAGAGGACCGCGGGCACGAAGATGCCGGAAACCTTATCGGCGATCTTGGCGATGGGCGCCTTCGTGGCCGCCGCGTCGCTGACCATCTGGATGATCTGAGACAGGGTGGTGTCCTCACCGACCCGCTCAGACCTGGCCTGGATGTAACCGGACCGGTTGACGGTGGCCGCGAAGACACTGTCCCCTTCCGCCTTATCCACGGGAATGCTCTCGCCGGTCAGGGCCGACTCGTCCACGGCCGCGCTTCCGGAGACGATGATCCCGTCCACCGGAATGTTCCCGCCCGGACGGACGACGAAGATGTCCCCCTTCTGGACCCGCTCGACAGGGACCTCCTGCTCCTTCCCATCGACCAGAAGGATCGCCGTTTTCGGCGCCAGCTTCATCAGACTCTTCAGAGCGTCCGTGGTCCGTCCCTTTGACATGGATTCCAGCATCTTGCCCACGGTGATGAGGGTGACGATCATGGCGGCGGACTCGAAATAGAATCCGTGCATATCTTCCATGACAGCCGCCTGATCGCCGATCACGACGTCCTTCGTCATCTTAAACAGGACGACGGTGCTCCAGACGAAGGAGGCCATGGACCCCATGGCGACCAGGGTATCCATGTTCGGCGCCCGGTGGATCAGCCCCCGGAAGCCGCTGACGAAGAACTTCTTATTAATGAGCATCACGATGGCGGCCAGGATCATCTGGACCAGCCCCATGGCCACGTGATTGCCCTCGAACCAGGCGGGGATGGGCCAGCCCCACATCATATGCCCCATCGAGAAATACATGAGGACCAGAAGGAAGCCGATGGAGCTGATCAGCCGCCGCTTCAGGACCGGGGTCTCATGATCCTCCAGGGCCGCTTCCTCGGCGGCCAGCCTGGACGAAGCGCTCTTCCCCGCCTCGGCAGCCCCCTGAACGGAAGCCCCGTATCCAGCTTCCTCCACCGCGCGGATGACCTCCTGGGGGCTCGCGGTCCCCTGAACCCCCATGGAATTGGTCAGCAGGCTGACCGAGCATTCCGTGACGCCCGGCACCTTCGACACCGCCTTCTCGACCCGGGCCTGGCAGGCGGCGCAGCTCATTCCCGTGACTGTATATTTATCCATTCCCTCCCCCTTCGTTCATCGGAAAAAGGCGTCTTCTTCTACGCGGTCCGAAGCTCGATGCCGGTGACCCGGTAGTTTTCCTTCTCTACGGCCTCCTTCAGCACCTGGTCCGGGATGTCCCGGTCCATGGCGACCTCGCAGGTGGCCTTCCGGAGGCTCACCCGGCCGGAAGCGCCGTCGATGCTGTTGATGGCCCGTTCCACCCGGTTCCGGCAGTGCTCACAGGACATGCCCTCGATGTGGATCACTTTCCGCTCAGTGACCTGACCGTCCAGCTTCTTTCTCATAGGCCGGACTTCTCCGCCGCCGCCCCCGCAGCAGCCGCCCTTCATATTCTTCATGGTCTTCCGGATGCCCAGGACCATCATGATTACGATGATCGCGATGATAAGGTGTGTTCGTCAACTAGAAAGTGAGCCACGCGCTGACTTGATTTTGAGCCACCCAGCGCTGATTCGAAAGTGAGCCACCCTCACTT
>CACZTH010000144.1 GCA_902784035.1 uncultured Eubacteriales bacterium | reverse complement strand
TGTCGGTGCTGACGAAACAGAAAACGGTCTTCGCCCGCTGGTATTCCGGCAGGGCCAGAATAGAGGCCGCGATCTTCCCATCCGCTTCCCGGCAGTAGCCCGGATCCAGGGAGGCGATGGCCGCCTTCACTTCCTTACGGAGCTCCCGCTTCCGCTGTTTCATGTCCATGGTGCTCTCCTGTTCCCTGAAAATAACATTCTTTCTGTATTATAGCAAGGGAAACGGGCCGTCACAAGGACGGCCTCGAAGAAATCACCGGCAGCTATGGATTTTTCAACCCGGATTGTGGTACTATAGGTACGATTTTTGCGCGCTGTTCGCCCGACGGGCGGCGCCGAACGCCGGATCGGGCCGGCGAACGGACACGACGCGCTTTCATCCCCATTGAAATGTCCCCATCAGAAAGAAGGATTGTCCCTATGGAAAAGAAACCCTTGTCCCCCTCTGAGATCCTGGCCAGCGCCGCGAACATCGGCGAAGCGAAGGCGAAGGAAAGCACCGGGCAGCTCATCGTGCTCGGTCTCCTGGCCGGCGCCTTCATCGCCTTCGGCGCGGCAGGCTCCAACACCATCATCGCCAACCTGCTCATGAACCCGAAGACCTTCGGGGCCGCGAAGTGCCTCCAGGGCGCCCTGTTCACCCCCGGACTCATGCTGGTCATCCTGGCCGGCGCCGAGCTCTTCACCGGCAACACCCTGATGATCGTGTCCGCCGCCCAGCGCCGGATCACCGCGGCCCAGCTCCTCCGGGTCCTGATCATCGTCTATTTCGCCAATATGGCCGGGGGCGTTGTCATCGCCTTCCTGGTCTCGAAGAGCGGCCTCCTGGCCGGCGGCGCCAACATGGTCGGCGCGGTCACCGTGAAGATCGCGGCCGGCAAGACCTCTCTGCCCTTCTCTAAGGCCTTCATCCTCGGCATCCTCTGCAACTGGCTGGTCTGCCTGGCCGTCTGGATGTCCTGGGGCGCTGACACCACCGTGGGCAAGATCTTCAGCATCTTCTTCCCCATCTGGCTTTTCGTCGCCTCCGGCTTCGAGCACAGCGTCGCCAACATGTATTACATCCCCGCCGGCATCCTGGCGAAGGCGGTCCCCGAGTTCGCCAAACTGAGCGGCGTCGCCCCCGAGGTCCTGGCTACCCTGACCTGGAAGGGCTTCTTCCTGAACAACCTTCTGCCCGTCACACTGGGCAACATCGTGGGCGGCATGGTCTGCGTGGGCCTGGCCTACACCTTCGCCTACGGAAAGAAGGCGGCCTGACGCCGCCTGATCCCTGCCCGCATATTTCTCTTCCCGCTATAGCAGGGGGGCAGACGGCCCGACGCCGCCTGCCCCCCTGTTTGATCATTGATTATCTATTTTCCTTCCCGCTGCTCGGTCATGTAGGTTCGGACATCGCCGATGTAGTACAGAGAACCGAAAGCGCAGATCACGTCCTCCGGATACCGGTCCATGGCCGCCTCCACGGCTTCAGGAACAGTGGCGAAATTCTCAGCCTCGAAGCCGTCGGCCCGGAGCTGAGCGGCCAGATCGGCGCCGGCCAGAGCCCGGTGACTGTTGGGCGTTACGGTCAGGAAGCACTTGGCCAGGGGCTCGATCTCCCGGAACATGGTGAGGTAGTCCTTATCCGCGAGAACGCCGGCCACAAAGACCAGCTTCCGGTCCGGGAAAATGGTTTTCAGGCTCTTCACCAGACCGTCGACGCCGTTGGGGTTGTGGGCCCCGTCGATCAGGACCAGCGGGTCCCGGTGGACGATCTCCAGCCGTCCCATCCACTTCGCGTCCCGGAGGCCGTCCAGGATATTCTGGTCGGTCAGCTTCCAGCCCTTCCGCTGGAGGACCTTCAGGGCCGTATAGGCCACGGCGGAATTGTAGATCTGGTAGACCCCCAGCTTGGTGATCTCGATCTCCTGACCGTGTAAACGGTAGCTTTGTCCGTCGATGTCAGAGGAAACCACCTCGATCGCGTCCAGGTCCACCACCTGGAGGTCCGCCTTCATCTCCTCGCAGCGGCGGCGGATGACCTCCATGGGGCCAGGCTGCTGGGGGTAGCAGACCAGGGACCCGCCGGGCTTGACGATGCCCGCCTTCTCGTGGGCGATCTCCTCCAGGGTGTTCCCCAGGAACTGCATGTGGTCGTAGTCGATGGTCGTGATGACGGAGACCTCGGAATCGTGGATGATGTTGGTGGCGTCCAGTCGGCCGCCCATGCCCACCTCCAGGATGACGATGTCGCAGTTCTTCTCACGGAAGTAGAGGAAGGCCACGGCCGTGATCAGCTCGAAAATGGTGGGGGATGTATGGCCCCGCCCATTCATAATAGCAACAGCGTCCTTCACTCTCTCGGTGATCCGGGCCAGGTCATCCTGGGGAATCTCCTCTCCAGCCACCTGGATCCGTTCGGTGAAGCGCTGGATGAAGGGAGAGGTGTAGAGGCCCGTCTTATAGCCGGCCTTCCGGAGGGCGCTGTCGATGTAGGCGGCGGTGGAGCCCTTTCCATTGGTTCCGGTGATATGAACGTACTTCATCCCGTCCTGGGGATTGTCCAGGATCTCCATGAGTTCGGTCACCGGGCCCAGGCCGGGCCGGATCTGGGAATAGACCGGAGCGTTCAGATAATCCAGGGCTTCTTCATAGGTCATCATGGTTTCCATTACTCCTCTCCTGAGGAAGCAGGGGCGCCGGGGGATACCGGCAGGCTCCTTTTTTCCTTTTTTCCGCCCTATTATACCGCGGCTCTTCCCGCATGAAAAGGAAAATACATGGCGGGCAGCGCCTCCGGGCGATACTTTTCAGCACCCATAAAATACTTTTTATCACCTTGAATTCAAAAAGAATACCCTTCACTCATTTTATTCTATGATATAATTATGCTGTCTGAGTTTGTATAATATATCCACAACAGTGAATGAAGGAGGATTGTCTACATGGAAATCAAGTCCGATATTCAGATCGCTCAGGAGAATACCCCTGATAAGATCCTCGATGTGGCGAAGCGCATCGGTATCGACGAGAAGTATGTCGAGCTCTACGGCAACTATAAGGCCAAGATCGACTACAATATCCTGGAGCAGAAGAAAGATACCCCGGATGGCAAGCTGGTCCTGGTGACCGCCATCACCCCGACCCCGGCCGGCGAGGGTAAGACCACCACGACCGTCGGTCTGGAAGACGGCATGAACCTGATCGGTAAGAAGACCATGGTCGCCCTGAGAGAGCCCTCCCTGGGCCCCGTGTTCGGTGTGAAGGGCGGCGCGGCCGGCGGCGGCTACGCTCAGGTCGTCCCCATGGAGGACATCAACCTTCACTTCACTGGCGACATGCACGCCATCGGCATCGCCAACAACCTGATCGCCGCCTGCCTGGACAACCACATCCAGCAGGGCAATAAGCTGGGCATCGATGTGAAGAAGATCACCTGGAAGCGTGTGGTCGACATGAACGACCGTCAGCTCCGCCACATCGTGGACGGCCTGGGCGGCAAGGCGCAGGGCGTGCCCCGTGAGGACGGC
>CACZTH010000143.1 GCA_902784035.1 uncultured Eubacteriales bacterium | reverse complement strand
CGGCAGAGCCGAGATGTTCGCCAACAAGCACGGGATCCTGGATTCCGCTCTGGACGGCGTCGGCATGGGCCTGGGCTTCACCCTGACCCTGTCCATCATGGGTTCCATCCGTGAGATCCTGGGCTCCGGCACCTGGGCTGGCATTCCCCTTCAGTCCGCGCTGGGCGTTCCCGGCATGGGCATCTTCAACCTGGCTCCCGGCGGATTCTTCGTGTTCGGCTGCGTCATGGCCACGGTCCATTACCTGACCAGAGACAAGAGCAAGATCAAGAACGATGTCGGTGAGACCGACCTCTTCCGTGAGGCGCAGGAACTGAAGCAGAAGGAGGCGTAACTCATGGGATCTCTCTTAGTAATCATTATCAGCATGGTGCTGGTCAATAACTATCCGCTGGCCCAGTTCCTGGGCATCTGCCCGTTCCTGGGCGTTTCGAAGGATCTGGATTCCGCGAAGGGCATGGGCATCGCCGTGACCCTGGTCATGGGCCTCGCCTCCGCGGCGACCTGGCCGATCATGCAGATCCTCAACCACTTCGAGATCGGTTACCTTCAGACGGTGGTCTTCATCCTGGTCATCGCCTTCATGGTCCAGCTGATCGAGATGTTCATGAAGAAGAACATGCCTGCCCTGTATGTGTCCCTGGGCGTTTACCTGCCCCTGATCACCACCAACTGCGCTGTGCTCGGTGTCTGCATCACCAACATCGATAAGGGCTATGGCTTCCTGTCCTCCGTTGTCAACGGATTCGGCGGCGGCCTGGGCTTCTGGTTCGGCCTTATGCTGATGGCTGGCGTTCGGACCAAGCTGGTGGATCAGGAGTATCTGCCCGCTCCCTTCCGCGGCGTCCCCATCGTACTTGTCACTGCGGCGATCATGTCCCTGAGCTTCATGGGCTTCAGCGGCATGTTCGCGTAAAGGAGGGGATGTATAGATGAGTATCGCGATTCCTATTATCCTGACGGTAGCTATCGGCTTCGTCGCCGCTGCCGTTCTGGCCTACGCTTCCAAGGTGTTCGCTGTGGAAGTGGATGAGACGGCTGTGGCCATCGAAGGGGTCCTGCCCGGCGCCAACTGCGGCGGCTGCGGCTTCGCCGGCTGCTCCGGCTACGCCGCGAAGCTGGCCGAAGATCATGATTTCCCCTGCAATAAGTGCGTGGTCGGCGGCGCCGCTGTCGCCGAGAAGATCGCGGGCATCCTGGGCGTCAACGCGGAAGCGGAAGACAAGCAGGTGGCTGTGGTCATGTGCAACGGCACCTCTCAGGCCGCCAAGCTCCTGATGGAGTATAAGGGCATTAATACCTGCAAGGCCGCCAATTCCATCTTCGGCGGCGCGAAGGCCTGCACCTATGGCTGCCTGGGCTGCGGCGACTGCGAAGCGGCCTGCCAGTTCGATTCCATCCACATCCGCGATGGTGTGGCCTGGGTGAACCGTGACACCTGCACCGCCTGCGGCGCCTGCGTGAGGGCCTGCCCGCGGCATCTGATCCGGCTTGGCTCCGCGAAGAATCTGGTCTTCGTCCGCTGCCACTCGAATGACGGCGCCCGTGACGCCATGCAGGCCTGCAAGAACGCCTGCATCGGCTGCAAGAAGTGCGAGAATACCTGTAAGTTCGACGCGGTCCATGTGGAGAACAACCTCTCCTACATCGATCCTGCCAAGTGCAAGAACTGCGGTATGTGCGAGAAGGTCTGCCCGACTGGCAACATCATCAACATGCGGCTGGTGAAGAAGGCCTACGACGAGAAGCAGAAGGGTACCCCTGTGGTACCGCCGAAGGCTCCGGCCGAGGGCGCGCAGGCTCAGGCGTAAGTACGTCTTTCGCCCCGGCGCCTCTAAACACAGACAGATGAACGAATCCCCCAGGCGGTGGCGCCTGGGGGATTTCTATACGTTCTAACACTTTCTATACGTTCTAACACATACAGCCGCTCTTATTTCTTATCGGAGAAGGGCAGGTCGCCCTGGATGCTATCATAGTAGGCCTTCGCGACGGCGGTGTAGGACTTCCCCTCCACCTCCACCTGGGCGTTCAGCTTCCGCAGCTCCTTCGTGGTCAGCTTCGCGTTAATGGCGTTCAGAAGCCTGCCGGCCTGGATACGGTGGGTCAGGAAGTCGTTCCTGGACATGGAGACTAACTGGTAGGCGGGCCAGAAGTCCCGGTCATCCTCGAGGAAGACGATGCCGGAGTCCGTGAGCCATCCGTCCGTGGCCCGCGCCGCGCAGACCTGGGCTTCTCCTGACTTGAGAAGCTTATATTTCGCCGCGGACGCCAGAGAGTCCGATCCGGCCTTCAGGCGGCCGCTCTTCGTTTTCGAGGACGCCTTCACATGGACGGCCTTTTCCGACTTCCAGTCGAAGGTACCGTAGGCCTTGGACAGGCCGGCGCTGTCGAAGTCATTCGAGTCATAGAAGCCGTCCCGGGCCAGGACCAGCCTGCCGCTGACCTTCTGCAGGTCTGACACCGTTTTCAGACCGTACTGGTCGGCGGCGGCCTTCGTCACCGCCAGGCCGGGCCGGTCGTCCGCCGGAGCCGCGTCCAGAACTGTCACATCCATGACCGTCATCATGCCGGTCTGTACCTCGTCCAATGACTTCTTCTCATCCTGGATCGGGTCCACGTTCAGGGTATCCCGGAGGAGGGCGCCGGTCCGGCCCATGCTGACGTTCGTCTTCCCCTTCTGCAGGAGGGTGGGCAGGTCAGCTGACTTCTGATCGAAGACCCGGGTGACAGCGTAGCCCCCGTCCTTCATGGCCAGGGCGTACAGCTCGGAGATGATTTCGGACTCCGTGTCCTGGGCGGCGCCGATGTAGGCGTGGCCCTTCGAATTGTCGACAGCCTTCATCCGACAGCCGGTGAGCAGGCCCATGGTCAGGACCCCGGTCACGCCCAGGACCAGGCCCAGGCGCAGGATATGTTTTTTCTTCATGTTCGTTCCTATTCTGTCATTCTATGTGGCCGGGACACCGCCCGGATGGTATAAAATAAGTATAGCCGGGCGGGGGAACGGGGTCAAGCGAACGCCGGCCCGCGGATTCTCTTTGGTCCGCATTGACGGCAGGGAATGAATGATGTATCATTTTCGTGTATAAGTATTGATTAGCAAAGGCGGCCAGGCGGGCGGCCGAGGGCCTCTGGTTCTTCGGGAGCCGGTTGTTTTCCGCCGTTTCAAGCTGCGAGGAGGCAGACCATGAGGATGAAGGAGCTCGGGATCACCCAGGAGCAGGTGATCGAGAAGACGAAGAAGTATATGATGGAGTTCACAGACAGGCTGGATTTCGTCTGCGATCACGCGAAGGGCATGTATATGTATGACGCGGAAGGGAAGGCTTATCTGGACTTCTTCGCGGGCATCGCCGTGAACGGGGCCGGCAGCTGCAACGACCGGGTTGTGAAGGCTGTCCAGGACCAGGCCGGTGACCTGATGCACGCCTCTGCCTACATCTATACAGCTCCTCAGGCCCTTCTGGCTGAGAAAGTCTGCACCACGGTGGGGTTTGATAAGGTCTTCTTCCAGAATTCCGGAACGGAGGCCAACGAGGCCATGATCAAGCTGGCCCGGAAGTACGGAATTGACACGAAGGGCGAGAATGATTGGAAGATCGTCACCGCCTATAAGTCCTTCCATGGCAGGACGTTCGGCGCCATGGCGGCGACCGGCCAGCCGGACAATGCCTGCCAGATGGGCTTCGGGCCCATGATTCAGGGCTTCAGCTACGCGGACTTCAATGATCTGGACAGCTTCCGGGACGCTGTGGACGAGGATACCATCGCCATCATGGTTGAGCCGGTCCAGGGCGAGGGCGGCGTCTATCCGGCGGACCCGGCCTTCCTCCAGGGCCTCCGTGACCTCTGCGATGAGAAAGGGCTCCTGCTCCTCTTCGACGAGGTCCAGACCGGCTGGTGCCGGACCGGCGATGTAATGGCCTTCATGGGCTACGGGGTCAAGCCGGACGCCTTCACCATGGCGAAAGCCCTGGGCGGCGGGGTTCCCATCGGCGCGGTGTGCGCCACAGAGGAACTTGCCAGACATTTCACCCCCGGCTCCCATGGTTCCACCTTCGGCGGAAACGCCCTGGTCTGCGCCGCGGCGCTGGCTGAGATCGAGGAGCTCCTGGAGAAGGACCTGGCCGCCAACGCGAAGGAGGTCGGCCCTTACCTGATGGACCAGCTCCGGACCCTTCCCCATATTAAGGAAGTCCGGGGCCGCGGCCTCCTGGTCGGCGCGGAGTTCGACGAGTCGATTTCCTCCGCCGCCCTGAAGCACCAGTGCTTCGACAACCAGCTCCTGACCACGTCGGTGGGCCAGCACATCATCCGCCTGCTGCCGCCTCTGATCGTCACGAAGGAGGATTGCGACCAGGCGGTCGCGATCATGCGCAAGTCGGTGGAAGAGCTGGCCGCCCGAGGATAACAGGTGAAGGGCGGCCGGCAGCTTGGGAATACCCGGAAGGGCGGCCGGCATCGGTGCGGCGGCCGGCGGGCCATAGATGCCGCGGAGCGGGCACGCTCTGCTTTTGTCAGGAAAGGACAGAAATATGCGTTCGTATGAAGATGTGATGGAGTTCGTAGAGGTCGAGAATGTGAAATTCATTCGGCTTGCCTACGTGGACGCCCTGGGCGTCATGAAGAACCTGGCGGTCATGCCGGAGGAGCTGGAAAGGGTCTTCCGGTCGGGTGTGTCCATCGACGCGTCGGCCATCCGGGGCTACGGGGCGAAAGTGAAGAGCGACCTCTACCTGCATCCGGATCCCGAAACCCTGCAGATCGTGCCCTGGCGGCCCATGGACGGGCGGGTGGCCAGAATGTTTTGCGAGATCCGCTACCCTGACGGGACCGTCTTCGAGCGGGATCCCCGCTACATCCTCAGGCAGGCGGTGAAGAAGGCCCGGGAGGCCGGGATCCAGCTTCGATTCGGGGCGGAGATGGAGTTCTACCTTTTCAAGCTGGACGAGGAGGGGATGCCCACGCAGATCCCCATGGACCGGGGCGGCTACATGGATGTGGCGCCGGAAGACCAGGGCGAAAACATTCGCCGGGAGATCTGCTTCGCCATGATGGATATGGGCTTCCGGCCGGAATCATCCCATCACGAGGACGGGCCGGGTCAGAACGAGGTGGACTTCCGGTCGTCGACGCCTCTCCACGCGGCGGATGATGAGACGGTCATGAAGTGGATCGTGAAGAGCGTGTCGAAGGTAAACGGGGTCTGGGCGGACTTCTCCCCCAAGCCCATGCGGGACCAGCCCGGCAATGGGATGCATGTGAACATCACCGTGAAAAAAGATGACGGGACGCCGGTCCGGGACGCCTTCATGGCGGGGATCATGGACCACATCCGGGAGATCACCCTTTTCCTGGATCCGGTGAAGGAGTCCTACGACCGGCTGGGCGGCCATAAGGCTCCCTATTACATCTCCTGGGGCGACCAGAACCGGACCACTCTGATCCGGATTCCCTCGGGGAAGGGCCATGCCGACACCTTCGAGCTCCGGTCCCCGGATCCCATGTGCAACCCCTACATCGTGTACGCGCTTTTGATTCACGCGGGTCTGGATGGAATTGCCAGGGGCCTGGATCTGCAGGCACCGACGGATGTGGACCTGCACTGCGCGCCGCGGGAGGAAACGGAAGGACTGCGCGTGCTTCCTGAGAAACTGGAGGAGGCTGTAGCCCTCGCCGCAGCCAGCCCCTTCGTGAGGGGCATCCTGCCAGAGGACTGCCTGGAGGCCTATGGAGCGCTTTAACGACAGGGGGATCCTGGTCCTGGCCAGGGGGAAGGCGGTGGCGGCCGCCTTTAAGAAAATGCTGGAGAGCAGCCATTACCGGCCGGCTCTGACGGCGGGATCCGCGGCAGAGGGACGACGGGTCCTGGCTTCAGGGCGGGCGCGGCTGGTCCTGGTCTATACGCCCCTGGCGGATGAGTTCGGCGTGGAAACGGCGGCGGAATTCGCCAGGCGGCCTGATGTGGGGGTTCTGCTCATGGTCCCTTCGGAGATCTACGACCAGGCCCGCCATAAGGCGGCGCCTTCCGGGGTCCTGGTCATGACCCGGCAGGCGGACCGGACCCAGCTCCTCCAGGCGGTAGATATGCTGGCGTCCACCCAGGGGAAGGTCAGCCAGCTGATGAAAGAGAATGAGCGCCTCCGCCGCCGACTGGAGGATGAGAGCACCGTGAACCGGGCGAAGTGTCTGCTGATCGAGGACGGCATGACAGAAAACGAGGCTCACAGGTGGATCGAGAAGCAGGCCATGGACCAGGGTCTGCCCCGGCGGGAGATCGCGGAGGATGTGATTGACCGCCACGAGGAGCAGGGGAAATAATCTGCCGGAGAAGGGCCCTTAGCAGGGCTCCTGGCGGGGCGAACTCTGGCGGCGCGGGGGAATACGGCCGGAAGGGCCGGATACTGGCGAAGCAGGTGGAGAAGAGAGGACAGGAACATGGTTCATCCAGGGAATGCATATATGGATAATTCTGTGGAAAAGTCCCCGCGCTGGCTGGCGACGGCGGCCTTCGGCCTGGAGGCCGTGGTTCGGCGTGAGCTGGAGGCTATGGATATTCCTGTGGATAAGGTGGAGGACGGACGGGTCTGGTTCCACGGTGGTCCTGAGGTCTGCGTCCGGGCCAACCTGGGTCTCCGGGCATCTGACCGGGTCCTTCTCCTTCTGGATGACTTCCCCTGCCTGGACCCGGACACCCTGTTTCGTCACGCTTCTCAGATTCCCTGGGAGAATCTGATCCCGGCGGACGGGGCTTTCCCGGTCCTGGCAGGCACCGTGAAGTCGGCCCTCCGCAGTGAGCCGAACACGCAGAAGACAGTAAAAAAAGCCGCCGCCCTCCGGCTGGGCCGGGCCTATGGCCTCACCCATCTGCCTGAAACCGGCGGCACCTACACCATCCATGTCAACCTTCTCCGCGACCGCTGCACGATCAGCGTGGACACCACCGGGGAAAGTCTGCATAAACGGGGCTATCGGACCCACGCTGTGGCCGCCCCCCTGAAGGAGACCCTCGCGGCAGCGCTGCTGGAACTGTCCTTCTGGCGGCCCGGCCGGTCTCTCCTGGACCCCTGCGCCGGTTCCGGAACCCTCCTGATCGAGGCCGCCCTGATGGGCCGCCGTATCGCCCCCGGCCTGTCTCGTCACTTCGCCTGTGAGGACTGGGCCCTGATCCCGAAGTCCGTCTGGCAGCGGGAGCGGAAGCAGGCTTTCCAGGCCATCGATCAGACGGCGCCACTGGATATCCGGGGCGGGGACATTGACGGAAGGGCCCTGGACCAGGCCCGGCGGAACGCGGAGGAGGCCGGCGTCAGTGAGGACATCCAGTTACGCCGCTGTGACCTGACGGCCATCCTGGACCCGGCCGCCCTGCCTCCCTACGGGGTCATCGTCACCAACCCGCCCTACGGGGAGCGGATCGGGTCCGACCGGTCTGTCCGGCATGTGGAGCGGGCGCTGGCAGATTTCTTTAAAGCCCGGCCCGACTGGTCTCTCTTCGTGATCACCAGCGATAAGGACTTCGAGCGAAAGGTCATGGGCAGGAAGGCGGACCGCCGCCGCAAGCTCTACAACGGCCGCATGGAAGTCACCTACTATCAGTTCCACGGGGAAAGGCCCCCGAGGAAGCCGAGGGAAGAAGAGGATTCCAGGCTGAAAAATGGGGGAGAGGCCGTGACGGACTGAGAGGTCCGAGGAGGGAGGAAGACCATGGATGATCGTTATAAGGTCTGCCGCATGTGCGGTCGCCGGCTGGGATTCTTCGACCCGAAGCGGAAGCTGATCGACGGGGCGGTCTGCGCGGCATGCTGGTCCTACGCGGGGTACACGGCCCTCGAGGAGGAATGGGCGCCGAGGATGACCTACGCGGACTTCATCCAGAACGCGCCGAGAGGAAAGAAGCTGCCTGACGCGTGAATTGAAAACGGGGCGGACGCGGCTTATTGCCGCGCCCGCCCCGTTCTATCCACTCCCGCGAGTCACTTCCGCCTGGACCGGCGGATGTCCTGGTTCTCACAGTCCCAGCAGCTGCCGCTTTTTCGCGGTAAATTCTTCCTCAGTCAGGATCCCGTCATCCAGGAGTTTCTTAAGGCGGCGGAGTTCCTGGTCCAGGTCTTCCGTGACGGGCTGGGGCCGGGCCGCGGCGGTTTTCGGCGGCGCGGCCGGGCCGCCGGGTCTGACTGGGTCGACGGGCGCGGCCGGCGCTTTGGCTCCCGCTGGGGGAAGGTGGTCCTGGGGGCCTCTGGCGGCGCGTGCCTCCGCTTCCGCCTCCTGAAGGGACTGCTCGAGGGCGGCATCAGCCTGGGGGTTCAGGCGGCGGAAAAGCGCCCGGTCGTGGTGGAGAACCGCCCGCATGATCTCCTGGTAGAGCTCCTTCAGGCAGGCGCCGTCTACGCCGATGGAGAGAAGGACCATGCTGGAGAGCTCGAAGTAGAGGATGCCGGCAGCGGGGCTGCCGGTGGGATCCAGGCTCTCGATGTCGTCCAGGGGGAAGTCGAAGGCTTCAGCGTCGGGATCTTCCTCGGAAGGAGCGCCTGCGCCGGGGACGCCCACGCCCTGACCGGCCTCATCGTCCGCGGCCGCCAGGATGATCCGGTCATCTGTGATGACGGCCGCGATCAGGCCCCCGTGACGGACGCTGGACTGGAACTGGTCCACGCCCAGGAAGGCTGTCCGGACGGTGTCTTCGGGAGAAAGGGTCTGGGTGATGGCCCGGAAGCGGCGCAGGGCGGCGGTTTCTTCCGCCTGCTGGTCGAAATGGCGGTCCTTCGCGTAGGCCAGCAGGGCTGACGGCGTTTTTTCAATCTGATCCATGTGGAGCCTCCTTTTTTCGTTCTACCTCATTATACCCGCCCGGCCCGGTCAAGGGAAGGTGGTGAAAAAGTGTTGATTTCGTCACAGTTCCCGCCGCGAATCTACTTTTTTTCGTTTTCAGTCTGTCACATTCCGCCCCTATACTAAGAACTGTCAAAGGGATTTGACATATAGAAAACTTCATAGCGTTTTTCATTTTTTCTCAGTTCAACAACTTCACACCAGAAAACCCGGGGCTCCTCGTCCCGGGTTTTCTGGCCTCAGGGCTGGGGTCCGGGCGGCTGCGGGACGCGGGCGTTAATCCAGCTTGAAGGGAGTCTGGGAACTGCGCTATAATTCAAGCAGCAGCGCGCCCGGTCAGTGTGCCCGGTCAGCGCGCCCGACATGCGCCTGGGGAGGCGCGCCCAAACGCCGAAGCGTACGAAGCCGGCTCATCTGGTCGGAGGCTTTAGAAGGGAGACATCCATGGCAGAACTGATCAGGCGGAAGGACGCCCGGGCGAAGATGAGGATGGAGACGCTGCCGGGCCCGGATGGTCCGTTTCGGGTCCTGACCTTCCCGATCCTGGAGGAGACCGGCGTGGTCCGGCATCTTTTCAGCACCCGGGAGGGCGGGGTCAGCGAAGGCTGCTTCGCCGCCATGAACTATGACACGAGGCACGGGGACGATCCGGCGAAGGTGCGGGAGAATTTCCGCCGGACGGCGGAAGCCATGGGGACCTCGCCGGAGAGGACGGTCTGCACCCAGCAGACCCATACGGTGAACGTCCGCCGGGTGGGCGAGGCCGAGGCGGGGATGGGCGTCCTCCGGCCCCGGGATTATTCCGATACCGACGGACTCATCACAGACACACCAGGCCTGCTCCTGGCGGCCTTCGGGGCGGACTGCGCCACCCTCTTCTTCGTGGATCCAGTTCGCCGGGCCATCGGCCTGGCTCATTCCGGCCGCCGGGGGACGGTCCGGCGGATGGGAAGGCAGGTCGCAGAAGCTATGACAGAAGCCTTCGGGACCCGGCCGGAGGACCTGGTCTGCGCCATTGGTCCGTCCATCTGCAGGGACTGTTATGAAGTGGGGCCCGAGGTGGCGGACGAGTTCCGGGCGGCTTTTTCTCTGGAAGAGAAGGACATCGGACCGATTCCGGAGAAGGCGGCCATACCCGCGGGGGATGGGCCTATCCTCTGCCGGAGCCAGCGGCCGGGGAAATATCAGCTGGACCTCTGGGCGGCCAACCGGCGGGTCCTGATCGAGGCGGGGGTCCGGCCGGAGCGGATCGCGGTCACGGACGTCTGCACCTGCTGCAACCCGGAGCTGATGTTTTCTCACCGGCGGATGGGCTGGAACCGGGGGGTTCAGGGGGCCTTCCTGATGCTGGAGCCTGAGAGCGGAAGGTGCCGGCCGCGGTGATGGCAGCCGGCGGCAGCAGGAGCGGTTGTCACCCATGGCCCTGCCGGGCAGCCGGCGGCAGCAGGAACGGTTGTCACCCATGGCCCTGCCGGGCAGTCGGCGGGTCAGTCAGAGATGAAGGGGGTACACAGGATGGAACCGAAGGAAGCGAAAGAAACCATCGAAATGAATGCGATGAAAGAAACGACAGCGACGAAGGGGACGACAGAAGCGAAAAAGGACCTGCCGCGGATCAGCGGCACGCTCCGCGCGAAGGCCATCCATATGCCGGAGGTGATTCGGCGGGCCAGAGGCATGGTGGTCCTGGGCCGTCGGATCAAGTCCCTGATCTTCTCCACGGACCTGGCCATCATTCGCAACTGCGACGCCGACGCGGTCCTGGCGGTCTATCCCTTCACGCCCCAGCAGGTGATCTCCAGGGCCATCATAGATGTGTCCTCGATCCCGGTCTTCGTGGGCGTGGGCGGAGGTACGACGAAGGGTGTCCGGTCCGCCATCATCGCCCAGGACGCGGAGGCGCAGGGGGCCTTCGGCGTGGTGGTCAACGCCCCGATGAACAACGCCAACATCAGGCTCATCCACCAGATCATCGACATCCCGGTGATCGCGACGATCGTGAACGAGAAGGAGGACATTCAGGCTCGGCTGGACGCCGGTGTCAGGATTTTAAACGTCTCGGCCGGGCCCGCCACCGCCGACGTGGTGAATGAGATCCGGAAGAAGTGGCCGGATGTCCCCATCATCGCGACGGGGGGCCGCACGGAGAAAAACATCGAGGATACGATCCTGGCCGGGGCCAACTCCATCAGTTATACGCCGCCCTCGACGGGAGAGATCTTCACAGGCATGATGGCTTCCTACCGGGCGCAGAAGGAGAATGATCCCTTCGAAGAAGAGGAAAGGCGCCTGTCCACCCTGGAGGAGCTCATGAAGATCCTGTAGCCGCTGTAGCCGCGGGGACGACAAAGGCAACCCCCGGATGCGGCCCGCAGGCCGGAAACCCGCCGGCTCCCTTTTTTCTGGGGGCCGGCGCCTTTGCTTCATTATGCCGGACTGTTCATAAACTTCCAGCATTTCGACACGAAACCTTCAAGCTGTGCCGGTATACTGGCAGCGTAATCCATTTTATCCGGCATGATGTTATAGAAGGGAATTAGATATGAAGGATCAGAAAGGAGCTAAAGGAGGTCAGCGGAGCGGGAGCGCTCTGTTTTTTTACATCGCGGCGGTGGTTTTCCTGCTGATGGGGGTCTTCTTCTGCGTCGAAGCGGTAAAATACCTGCAGTCCTACGCGGAGCAGTCGGGCACCAGCCTGAGCAGCATGAAGGCGGACGTCTTCCAGTATGTGCTGGGCCAGGTGGCGCCCTACCTGGGCTATGCTGTGGCCGCGTTCGGCATCGGGAAGATTTTATCGGCCGCGGCGGGTCTGAAGGGGCAGCTGCAGGGCCAGGGGGCTTCGAGTGAAGAGGAACTGATGCCCGCTGTCCAGATCCAGATGGAGCAGGCCGAGGAGGAAGAGTCTGAAGAGGGTTCCGAAGGGTCAGATGAAGCGGAGGCTGTGACGATGAAAGCGGGTGACCTGGCCGCGGAGGAATCGGAGGCTGACGCCGGAGAAACCCTGGCCGCCGGCGATGAGACCGGCGCTGAGGAGGATTCCGCGTTCGCTCCCGAGGCCGCGGAGGTGACCGATCCGGAAGCATAGGGAAGAGAGGCTCTGGACAGACCGGGACGGGTGCCGCGTATTGTATTTTTAATTATTTAAGTGGTCGGACCACGGGGCGGATTTCGTCGGCGAGGTCTGGCCACTTTTTTTCTCGCGGCGGCCGGAGCTGGCGGCCGGGCGGGATTGACCGGCTGGAACCGGCGGGCAGCGACCGCGCGGCTGGGCGGCCTTTGTCAGAATCCTGGAATTTCAGAAAAAAACGTTGCTATTTCACGGGGTCTGTACTAAGATGTTAGCTGTATTCAATAGAAGCAAAGTAGGACAGCATGCGTAGTGTTCCTGGTACTGGGAGTTGACCGGGAAACGAATGTTAGCCGGGCGTCTGGCCAGAGCCATTGCGGGCGATCAGCCGGGAGACGTCAGACCAATGGCCGCGCGGTATGCTGTCCGCATCCCGTTGCTTAGACAGAACGGGGGCTTCGTGTCTCCGTTTTTATTTGCAAAGCTATGTGGAGCCCCTTATTTTGCTTTGGTTCATATGATTCCAGAAGGGGGATATTCATGATCGACAAGCCTAAGGTGGAGCAGGCGGTAAAGATGTTTCTGGAGGCCATCGGGGAAGACCCGGAGCGGGAGGGCCTGGTCGGCACACCGGACCGGATCGCCCGCATGTGCGAGGAGGTCTACGGCGGCACCGACGAGGCGGCGGCCGAGGCCCTGTCCGTGACCTTCGACTGCACCCGGGACGACCTGGTACTGGAGAAGGACATCCAGTTCTATTCCATGTGCGAGCATCACCTGCTGCCGTTTTTCGGAAAGTGCCACATCGCGTACATCCCGGACGGGAAAGTGGCCGGCCTGAGCAAGCTGGCCCGGGCCGTGGAAGCCTATGCCCGCCGCGCCCAGATCCAGGAGCAGCTGACCGGCCAGCTGGCCGAGGCGCTGATGAAGTATCTGGAGCCGAAGGGGGTCATGGTGGTCATGGAAGCTGAGCATATGTGCATGTCCATGCGGGGCATCAAGAAGCCCGGCACGAAGACCATGACCTATGTCCGGAAGGGCGTCTTCGAGGAGGACCCTGTCCTTTGCGACCGCGTCCTCCGCATGATCGGCATGTAGCCGCCGGATCCAGGGGAGTCGGAAGAGAAGAAGATGGAACAAAGGCAAGCGGAGCGCGCCCGGTCTGACCTCCAGGCGGACCTGGCCCGGGCGGATCGGATTCTCGGTCTGCCGGAGGTCCAGGCGGCCCTCCAGGCGGTCGAGGAGGCGGAACGGGATCGGGTTTTCTGCCGGCACGGGTTCGGGCATCTTATGGATGTGGCCCGGGCGGCCTGGATCCTGACCTTAGAGGAGGGGCGGGACCTTCCGAAGGATCTGGTCTACGCCAGCGCCCTGCTCCATGACCTGGGGCGGGCCGATCAGTACCGGGATGGGACGCCTCACGACCTGGCGGGTGCGGACCTGGCCCGGCGGCTCCTGCCCCGGGCGGGGTTCAGTGAAGAAGAGACGGAGGCGGCGGTCCTGGCGATCCGAGGTCACCGGCGGAAAACGACGGAAGATGACGTTCGGCTGCCGGCGTCGGAAACCGTCGGATCGTCGAAAGACGCCGGCCCGTCGAAAATCGTCGGAACGCCGGAAACCGCCGGCCCGACGAATAACGTCGGAGCGACGGAAACCGGTGGCGGACCGGAGGCGGAGCCAGGTCCTTTGTCCAGGGACCTTTCCTCGGTCCTGCGGCGGGCGGACAAGCTGACCCGGCCCTGTCTTAGGTGCCCGGCCTCGGCGGACTGCCACTGGCCGGAGGAGAAGAAGAACCGGGCGCTCACACTGTGAATTGGGCCGGAAGACCGGCCTTTTTTCTTGACATGATCCCCGGGAACCGGGGGATGGGAGGATGATCATGAGGATTGGACAGAAGGATTTCAACCTGGAGAATCACTGCTATGTGATGGGAATTCTGAACGTGACGCCGGATTCCTTCTCGGACGGCGGGAAATGGAACGGCCTGGACCAGGCCCTCCGCCATACCGAGCAGATGCTGGCGGATGGGATGGATGTCGTGGACATCGGCGGGGAGTCTACCCGGCCTGGCTATACGAAGATCTCTGACCAGGAAGAGATCGACCGGGTGGTGCCGGTGATCGAGGCCGTAAAGGCCCGGTTCGACGTCCCCATTTCTCTCGACACCTATAAGGCGGGCGTAGCCAAAGCCGGCGTCGAGGCGGGGGCGGACCTGATCAACGACATCTGGGGCTGTAAATATGAGCCGAAGATCGCCGATGTAATCGCGGACAGCGGCGTCGCGTGTGTGCTTATGCATAATAAGAAGAAGGCGGAATACCAGGATTATCTGAAGGACGTGGTGAAGGAACTGGGTGAAAGTGTGGCCATCGCGAAGGCCGCCGGCGTGGCGGATGACCGGATCATCCTGGACCCCGGCATCGGCTTCGGCAAGACCTATGAGAACAATCTGGAGCTGACCTACCACGTGGACGCGCTGAAGGAGCTGGGCTACCCCATCCTCCTGGGGACCTCCCGGAAGTCCATGATCGGCCTGGCCCTGGACCTGCCTGTGGACCAGCGGGAGGAGGGGACCCTGGTCACGACCGTGATCGGCGTCCTGAAGGGCTGCTGCTTCGTCAGAGTTCACGATGTGAAGGCGAACAAAAGAGCCATCCGCATGACAGAGGCCCTGATGGGCCGGGAGGAATAAGTGGACCAGATCAGGATCGAGAAGCTTCAGGTTTACGCCCACCACGGGGTATTCCCGGAGGAGGCGAAGCTGGGCCAAAGGTTCACTGTGAGCGCGGTCCTCTGCACGGATATCCGCCGGCCCGGCCTGTCAGACGACCTGGCCAATACCATCGACTATGGCGCCGTCTGCCGGGAAATCGTTTCCTTCATGACGGAGAACAGGTTCCAGCTCATCGAAGCCTGCTGTGAGCAGCTCGCGGAGCGGCTGCTCCTGACCTGGCCCGATGTGCTGAATCAGGTGGACCTGGAGATCCAGAAGCCCTGGGCCCCCATCGGTCTGCCCCTGGAAACGGCGGCGGTCCGGATCAGCCGAGGCTGGCATGACGCCTACCTGGCCCTGGGTTCCAACATGGGAGACCGGCAGGCCTTTCTCCAGGGCGCTGTGGATCATTTTCGGGAAGATCCCCGGACCCGGGTCCAGTCTGTGTCAACCTTCATCGAGACGGCGTCCTATGGCTATACGGATCAGGCTCCCTTCCTGAATGGGGTCATGCGGGTCCGGACCACCCTGTCCCCGGACGAGCTCCTGGACCGCTGCCATGAAGAGGAGCAGGCGGCGGATCGGGTGCGGAAGATCCACTGGGGTCCCCGGACCCTGGACCTGGACATTTTATTTTATGATGATGAGATCATCGGGACCGAGCGGCTGGTGGTGCCCCATCCTGACATGGCTGCCCGGGACTTCGTCCTGAAGCCCATGGCGGAAATCGCCCCCTGGAAGGTCCATCCCGTAACGGGAAAAACCATGGCCCGGATGCTCCGTGATCTGGAAGAAGCGGGGAACGCGGCGGAATAGGAGACTGCTTGTGGTCTCTGTGAAGAAGCTTCCCGGCCGCTTGACGGATGGCCGGGGATGTGACATGATGTGGGCATGAATAGGGATAAGAAGAAACGATCCGGCCGCCGCGTCTCGTCCAGGCGGGAAACGCTGGACCTGGGAAACCCCTCGGACCGCAGGTCCCGGGCAGAGCTGATCCGGCAGTATGAGGATCCTGCCTTCGTGCGGGCGTCAGAGGAATATGAACGGGAAGCCCTTCGGAGGAAGGGCTTTTCTTCAGTTGAGCAGGACAGAGCTGGCTGGCGGCAGAGCCAGGCTGTCGGCCGTTCCGACCCCGAGGATCCGGCCTGGGACGCTTACAGCCAGGACTCAGTTTACAGTCAGGGCGTTAACGAGGGCCAGTGGGAGGCGTCCACGTCCGGCCGCCTGTCCCGCCGGGAACGGAAGCGGCGGGAGAAGGAAAACCGCCGGGCGGAGAAGCGCAGGCGGCGGTCCCGGCCAGGGAGGGTGTTCCGGAGGATTCTGGTCATCCTCCTCGTCCTGGTGATCGCGGTCCTGGTCACGCTGTTCTACGCAGGCTCCCGGGTGACCCGGACGGACACTGGCGGGGGCGATTACGCCATCGTGCCCTCTGTTGCCCAGCAGTTGTCCGGCTACCGGAACATCGCGATCCTGGGATCTGACGCCCGGCTTAATGAGTCCCTGAAGGGAAGCCGGACGGACGCGGTCCTGATCATGAGCATCCAGAAGAAGACGGGCCAGGTGAAGATGGTCTCCGTCATGAGGGATTCCTATCTTAAACTTAAGGATTCGAGCGGGAACCTGGTCCTGGATAAGATCACCCACGCCCACGCCTTCGGCGGCGGCGGCGACACCATCTCCGCCCTGAATCGGAGCCTGGACCTGAATATTAAAGAATATGTGGTCTTCAACTGGAAGGCCGTGGCCGACACTGTGGACGCCCTGGGCGGCATCACTGTAGATGTGAAACAGGGCGAGATCCACGACATGAATCAGTATGGCCCTGAAAGCGCGAAGAACACCGGCGGGACCTACACCCGCATCACCCAGGCGGGCGCCCAGCGTCTGAATGGCGCCCAGGCCGTGACCTATTGCAGAATCCGGTACACCTCCGGCGGCGACGTGGCCAGAGGCAGCCGCTACCGGACCGTCATTCAGGCGGTGATGAAGGAGGCGGCCAGGTCCCCCCTGGGGGTCCTGAAGCTGGTCAACCAGGTCCTGCCCGAGATCCAGACCAACATGTCCCAGACTGAAATCATGAGCCTGGTCCTCCGGGGCCCCACCCTGAAGACCGGGACTTCCCTGGAATGGCCGAAGCAGTACTGGGGCGGCATCACCCACGGCCGCTGGTACGCCGTGCCGCAGACCCTGGCCTGGAACGTGAAATGGCTGCACCAGCAGGTCTTCGGTCAGGCGGACTACCAGCCTTCCAGCCAGTGCATGGCTATCAGCCAGGAAATCATCTACAGCACCGGCGTCCAGTAGGGCGGGCCGGAGAAAGGAGCATCCATATGAGCAGATTGAAAAAGGGCGACCTGGTCCCCGATCTGATCTTCCATACTCAGGACCGGGAATTCCAGCATATCTACGATGTCCTGGAGGGGACGACCATCTTCTGGGTCCTCCGCTACATCGGATGCACGGTCTGCCGGTTCGACGTGGAGCAGTTGATCCGCCGCTATGGGGAGTTTCAGGCGAAGGGCGCCCAGGTCTATGTGGTCATGCAGAGCGGCCGGGAGACGGTCCGGCGGGATCTGGAGGGGAAGAAGATCCCCTTCGAGATCATCTGCGATGAGAAGCAGGAATTCTATCAGGCCTTCGATGTGGAGCCCGCTGTGAGTAAGGAGCAGCTGATTGACAGCGCCGGCGAGAAATTCCGCCGGAAGAAGGCGGCGGCCGCGGCGGAGGGCCTGGTCCACGGTGATTATGAGGGCGATGAGCTCCAGCTGCCGGCGGTCTTTTTCGTGGACGAGTCCGGCGGCGTACTGTACGCGAAATATGGAGAGAACATCACAGACGTGCCCACCATCGATGAGATGCTGGCCATGTTGTAGGAAGTGCGGCCGTCCCATTCAGCGGACGGCCTCCTTTTCCGCGGGAGCGGCGGAGGCCTAAGCGCGGGGCGGGAAATCGGAGTGTTATGGGCCGTGGCGGCCGCGGGACCGTCTACGCGAAGGGGAACTTGCTATGCCAATGGCCGTGGCGGCCGCGGGACCGCCCGCGCGGGGAGGGAATGACGATGCTGCAGCTTAGGAATATCTCGAAAGAATACCATACAGGGGACCTGGTCCAGAAGGCTCTGGACCAGGTCTCCCTCGACCTCAGGGACAGTGAGTTCGTGGCGGTCCTGGGCCCGTCCGGCTCCGGGAAGACCACCTTCCTGAACATCGTGGGCGGCCTGGACCGCTACGACAGCGGCGACCTGATCATCAACGGCGTCTCCACGAAGCGGTATAAGGACAGGGACTGGGACGCCTACCGGAACCACGCGGTCGGCTTCGTTTTCCAGAGCTACCAGCTGATCCCCCATCAGACGGTCCTGGCGAATGTGGAACTGGCTCTGACGATCTCCGGGATCGGCGCCCAGGAGCGGCGGCAGCGGGCCCAGGAGGCCCTGGAGAAGGTGGGACTGGGCGACCAGGTCCACAAGCTGCCCAGCCAGCTGTCCGGCGGTCAGATGCAGCGGGTGGCCATCGCCCGGGCCCTGGTGAACGACCCTGACATTCTTTTGACTGATGAGCCCACAGGGGCGCTGGACACCGAGACCAGCATCCAGGTGATGGATCTGCTGAAGGAGGTGGCCAGGGACCGGCTGGTGGTCATGGTCACCCATAACCCGGACCTGGCCAGGCAGTACGCCACCCGAATCGTGACCTTGAAGGACGGGAAGATCACAGGGGACACGGACCCCTTCCAGGCGCCGGCTCAGGCGGCGGAAGAGGCGGTCCATAAGAAGCTGGGCAAGGCTTCCATGGGATTCCGGACTGCCCTTCAGCTCAGCTTCCGAAACCTCCGGACGAAGAAGGCCCGGACCATTCTGGTCGCCTTCGCGGGTTCCATCGGCATCATCGGCATCGCCCTGATCCTGTCTCTGTCCGCGGGCGTGAACCGTTACATCCACGACACTGAGGAGAAGACCCTTTCCCAGTATCCCATCCAGATCACCTCCACCAGCTTCGACCTGAGCAGCTTCCTGACCGGGGGCGGGCAGGACGAGTCCTCGAAGGCGGGGAGCGGAACCGCTTCGAAGTCCGCGCAGGTGAAGGAGATCCCGGTGGTCCAGGATATGCTGAAGACCATGAACGCCAATGACCTGGAGTCCCTCCGGACCTACCTGGACAGCGGGAAGACCGGCATCAGCAAGTATACCCGGGCCATCGAATATTCCTACGACATCACCCCTCAGATCTACCGGATGGACGGGAAGAAGATCCGGAAGGTCAACCCGAATGACGTCTTCGAATCCATCGGCATGGGATCTTCCAACATGATGCTGTCTGGGACCAGCGGCATGAACGCCTTTTTCAAGCTGCCACAGACGGCCAGCCTCTACCGGAGTCAATATAAGGTGAAGGCGGGCCGCTGGCCGAAGACCGCGGAGGAATGCGTGGTGGTCACCCGGCCGGGCGGCGGGGTGACCGACTTCCTTCTCTATACTCTGGGTCTCCGTGACGCCTCCCGGCTGGATAAGTATGTTCAGGACTTCTCTAAGGGAAAGACCGTCACCGTCACCGAGAAGGCGAAGGGCTGGACCTATCAGGACCTGATGAAGGGATCCTTCCGGGTCATCGGCGCCTACGAGCGCTACAGCAGGCGCGAGAACCAGAGCACATGGACGGACCGGTCCGACGACGAGGCCTTCCTGCGGAAGGTCGTTCAGAAGGGCCGGAAATTGAAGGTGGTGGGCGTGGTCACGCCTGTGAGCGCGACGGAAGGCGGCATGCTGGACGCCGGCATCTGGTACACCGACGGTCTGACGGAGGAGCTTCGGAAGGACGCGGCGAAGAGCGAGATCGTGAAGGAGCAGCTGACCGATAAGAGCAGGAACGTCCTGACCGGCAAGGCCTTCGGCGCGAAGGACCTGGGCGGGGCGGACCTGGCCGGTCTGTTCACGGTGGACGAGAAGGCCCTTCAGAAGGCGTTCACCCTGGACACCAGCCGCCTTCGCATGGACCCGGCGACCCTCTCCTCTGCCCTCTCTGTCCCTGACCTTCAGCGGATCCTTCGCCAGAACCTGGCCCAGGTGGACACGGACAAGCTCAGCAAGCGCCTCCTGGCTTCCCTGTCCTCCATGGACCCCGCAATCAGTCAGGAACAGATGTCCGCCATCGTGGCGAAGGTGGCCGCCGGCTACGCCGCCTACCAGAAGGATCACCCCGTCACTGACATGAACCAGCTGGCCGAGAGCGTGGCGGCCTATCTCTCCTCGGAGGAAGGACAAAAACTCATCAGCCAGACGGTCTCTGAAACGGTGGATCGGGCGGCCATCGAAAAACAGCTCCGCCAGGCCGCGTCCGGCTACGAGGAGGAGGTTACCGCCGCCCTTCAGAAGGCCTTCCAGGAGCTGGCCGGGCAGATGGCCCAGCGGATGACCCGGGCCATGGCGGCCTCCATGAGCAACTTTACCTCCGCCTTCCATGTGGATCCCCGGGCTTTCGCCCAGGCCTTCAAGCTTAATATGGACGAGAGCGAGATGAAAGCCTTCCTGACCACCATGCTTTCCTCCGGCACCGATACCCTGGACGCCAATCTGAAGGACTTCGGCTACGCCGCCGACGATGACCTTCGGGCCGTCACCATCTATCCGAAGGATTTCGACGCGAAAGAGCAGGTGACGAAGATCCTCAACCGCTATAACGAGAAGATGCGGGCCGCCGGTCAGAAGGAGAAGGTCATCACCTATACGGATGTGGTAGGGACCCTCATGTCCTCAGTCACCCGGATCGTGAACGCGATCAGCTATGTTCTGATCGCCTTCGTCTCCATTTCCCTGGTCGTCTCTTCCATCATGATCGGGGTCATCACCTACATCAGCGTCTTGGAGCGGCGCCGGGAGATCGGCATCCTTCGGGCCATCGGCGCCTCCAGGCGGAACGTGGGTCAGGTATTCAACGCGGAGACCTTCATCACAGGACTCCTGGCAGGTCTCATGGGGGTGGGGATCAGCCTGATCCTTCTGATCCCTCTGAACATGATCATCGGCCGCCTGACAGAGGTCCCGGTCCGGGCCTATCTGCCGCCCCTGCCCGCCCTGATCCTGGTCCTCCTCAGCGTGGGCCTGACCCTTCTGGGCGGCCTGATCCCCGCCCGGAAGGCTTCGAAGAGCGACCCTGTGGCCGCCCTCCGGTCGGAATAGCCGCAGGGGCATTACTGCCTGAACGCTTGAAAAAGAGCGGCCCATCGCGTATTTGCGATGGGCCGCTCTCCGCGTTTCAGAACGTGCCGGGAACGAGGGTCGGGGAGATTTCGTTCATCATGAAGAAAGGACGAAGGGGATCCGCCGGACGTTCAGGCTTTCTTCTGGTCGTAGTTCAGATGCTTGCCCTTCTGGAAGAAATCTCGTGTCTCCTTCGCGACCACGCCGCTCAGGGCGAACAGGGCGATCATGTTCGGAATGGCCATGAGGCCGTTGAAGATGTCCGCGATGGTCCAGACGGCGCTGACGGTCATGTAGGGGCCGATGAAGACGGCCAGGATGTAGAGCCAGCGGTAGACCTTCACGGTCTTCAGGTTCCCGTTCGTCAGGTACTCCAGGCAGCGTTCGCTGTAATAGTCCCAGCCCAGGATGGTGGTGAAGGCGAAGAAGACCAGACAGATCATCAGGACGAAGGCGGACAGGCGGGCCGGGAAGGGGAGGCCGTTCTGGAAGGCGTAGGTGGTGACCTGGACGCCCACCAGGCCCTTCACCTTCCAGGCGCCGGTCAGGACGATGGACAGGCCGGTCATGGTGCAGATGACGATGGTGTCGATGAAGGTGCCGGTCATACTGACCAGGCCCTGCCGGACCGGCTCTTTCGTCTGGGCGGCGGCCGCGGCGATGGGAGCGGAGCCCAGACCGGCTTCATTGGAGAAGATGCCCCGGGCGATGCCCTTCTGCATGGCCAGGAGCATGGAGCCTACCATGCCGCCGGTGACGGCCTTCGGACTGAAGGCGGCCTTCACGATCAGGACGATGGCGCCGGGCAGGGCGGTGATGTTGGTGACCAGGAGGATCACGGCGAAGACCACGTAGATCACGGCCATGAAGGGGACGATGATCTGGCTGACGTTCGCGATCCGCTTCAGGCCGCCGATGACTACCAGGGCCACGCAGACAGCCAGGATCAGGGAGGAGATCACCACGGAGATGGAGTAGCTGCCCAGGCTGGGTACGGCCACCGTGTGGAGGTCCTTCGGGTCGAAGAAGCTGTGGATGGCGCTGGAGATGCCGTTGACCTGGCTGAAGGTGCCGATGCCGAACAGGCCGACGCAGACGCCGAAGAAAGCGAAGATCTTCCCCAGCCAGGTGAACTTCTTTCCCATGCCTTTCTCTATGTAGTAGAAGGGGCCGCCCAGGCTGTGGCCGTCCTCAGCCACCTCCCTGTATTTCACCGCCAGCAGGCCCTCTGAATATTTCGTGGCCATGCCGAAGAAGGCGGCGGCCTCCATCCAGAACAGGGCGCCGGGGCCGCCCATGGTAATGGCTGTGGCCACGCCCACGATGTTGCCGGTTCCGATGGTGGCGGACAGGGCGGTGCAGAGGGCGGCGAAGCTGGAGATCTCGCCGGTGCCGCCTTCCTCGTTCCTGGCCATCCACTTCAGGGCCAGGGGCAGTCGGCGGATCTGAATGCCCCGGGTCCGTAGGGTCAGCAGGACGCCGCCCGCCAGGATCAGGACCATCAGGGGAACGCCCCAGACGAAGTCGTCCACGTTCTTCAGGACCTCATTAATCATTTTCCACATGTCAGTTCTGAACTCCTTTCAATAAAAAAGACATGCTGCCATCCAGCATGTCTGTCATTCAGAAGTCGGGGCGCGTGAAAAGGCCGGCAGAACGCCGTCCGCGCCAGCCGCAGGACCTTCGGTCCCATCCGTCCTTCTGCCTGAGAGATTCACACGCTGTCCCGCGAGTGTTGCACCTTCGGCACCCGGGGCTCTGCCCGGGCTTCTCCGGAGAAACGATCTGCCCGCAGTTCTCATCCAGTGGGACACCTGAGAGTTTTACTCCTTCGGCGGGCCGAACGGCCGCTTTCCTGCCAGCTTCATTTCGTTTATGCGATTGCACCCTCCAACTTTAACGCAAACTTAACGAACCGTCAAGGGGGCGCGTCGAATTCTGTCGATTTCGGCTGTGATGCTTGAAATTTCGACATTTCCCGGGGGACGCGGGCGGGCGGGGCTGGCTTCTTCCGCCCCTTTTCCGGGCAGGAGGGCCTGGCGCCATGGAGCTTCCCCGTCTT
>CACZTH010000142.1 GCA_902784035.1 uncultured Eubacteriales bacterium | reverse complement strand
GGGGATCTGGCTGATTGTCCATGATCCCCTGACCGCGGCGGCGGAGCTTACGGCCCTCTGGCTCCTGGTGATCCTTTCGGTGAGCGATCTGAAGTACCGGATCCTTCCGGACGGGCTGGTCATTCTGGTTCTGGCTACAGCCATCGGGTCCGTTCATTACCACGGTCTCCGAGACATCCTGCTGGGTCTTCTGGCGGGCTTCGGGGTCATGGCGGCCTGTGCCCTTCTGGGGAAGGCCCTCCATAAGAAGATGGCTGTCGGCGGCGGGGATATTAAACTGATGGCGGCCCTGGGAGCCCTGACGGGGCTGGCCGGGATCCTGGCGATCTTCGTCCTCTCTACGATGGCGGCGGCTTTCTTCTACGCGTTCCAGCTGGGGCGGAAGCGGATGAAGCCGGCGGACGCCCTGCCCATGGCCCCCTTCATCACCGGGGCGACGGCGGTCTATATGGTCTTTCTCTTCGACCGGATGGGGGTCTGGCTTTCGCTGTAAGGAGGCGGGGCCGGAAATATTTCTGTGGTTCTGGATATGGAAAAAAACATACTTCTCACGATCGAATATGATGGGACGCGTTTCTCGGGCTGGCAGATCCAGCCCCGGGACAGGACGGTCCAGGGGGTTCTGGAGGCCGCGCTGGAACGGGTTCTCCGGCAGCCGGTCCGTCTGGAGGCGGTATCCAGGACCGATGCCGGTGTTCATGCCCTGGGCCAGCGGGCGACCCTCCGGGGCGACTTCGGGATCCCGACGGACCGGCTGCCGATGGCGGTTGATCGGGTCCTCCGGGGCCGGGCGGTCCGGCCGGGGGAGAACGCGGACGTCCGGATCCTGGCGGCGGAAGAAATGCCGCGGGGCTTTCACGCCCGCTTCGACGCGGTGGGGAAGACCTACCGCTACCTGATCCGGAACGCGGGGGAGATGCCGGTCTTCCTTCGGAACTACCGTTACCAGGTGGACCGGCCGCTGGACCTGGACAGGATGCGGGCGGCGGCGGCCGGAATCGTGGGGACCCACGACTTCGCCTGCTTCCAGGCCCAGGGTTCCTATCCCCGGGAGACCACGGTCCGGACTGTGACCGACCTTCGGCTGATGGTCCTGCCGGCGGCGGACCTGACCGGAGCGGGGACGGCCGACGGGCTTGGGCCGGAGGCGCCGGCGGGCGCTTTCGGAAATCCCGGCCCGATTCCCGCGGCGGGGCCGGAAGCGGGCGGGCAGGAAGGGCCCGCCAGGCCCGACAGGTCCGCCCGTCCCGCCGGTCCCTGTGACATCGCCCTCGAGGTCACGGGAGACGGCTTCTTATATAATATGGTGAGGATTATCGCCGGTACCCTGGTGGACGTGGGCCTGGGCAGGATGAGCGAGGAAGACCTGCCTGCCGTCATCGCGGGCAGAGACCGGGCCCGGGCGGGGCATACGGCGCCGCCTCAGGGCCTCTACCTGAAGGAGGTCTATTATGATCGGGCCCGGATGCCGGGCGCGGAGCGGCTGCCTGGCGGCGGGGACGCCTGCCCGGCTGGAGAAGGAGAGAGGGGCGCCAGCGGGACGGAGGCTGCCCGGTGGGCTGACAGCGCGGAGAAGGAGGCGCGGCATGAGTGAATATATCGATAAAAGGATTTCCTGGGATGAATATTTCATGGAGATGGCGGAACTCACGGCCAGGAGGTCCACCTGCCTGCGCCGTCAGGTGGGGGCCGTGATCGTGAAGAACAAGCATGTCATCGCCACCGGCTATAACGGCGCGCCCCAGGGCCTGAAGCACTGCGCCGAGCTGGGCGGCTGCCTTCGAGAGAAGCTGGGCGTTCCCTCCGGAGAGCGTCACGAGCTCTGCCGGGCCCTTCACGCGGAACAGAACGCCATCATACAGGCCGCGACCCTGGGCCAGAGCATCGAGGGCGGCACCATCTACATCACCAACCACCCCTGCTCCATCTGCGCGAAAATGATCATCAACGCCGGCATTCGCCGGATCGTGGTCCGGAACGGCTATCCCGACGAACTGGCGGAGGAACTCCTGGAGGAGGCCGGCATGAAGGTGAATCTGCTTCCGGGGGCGGGAGAGGAGTAGGAGGCTGATGCTGGAGCCATTTCGCGGGGATTAAGAATTGTTAAGGACGCCTGCTTAATTTAGGCATATGAGAACGAATCGGTTGGCTATTATTTGTATAATATAACAAATAATAGCCAATTCTTTGGAAAAGTTAAGAAAAATTCCAGAAATACCTTTAAATATCTTAAGAATTGCTTATAATGAAACCATCGCGAGGGCACCTGGTGCCCGACACGTGAAGGAGGATGAAATGAGCATTCTTAAGAGAGTCACTTTGATCACCGCGGCGAGTCTGATCGCCGTCGCCATCATGGGCACCCTTTGGTTCGTCTCAGCTGATACGGCGGAGGCCGCGTCTGAATCCGCCGCGGCTCCGGCTGTCACCGCGGAGATGAAGAAGGCGGCGACCCCGGCTGTGGTCCAGGGGATCACGCTGAAGGTCACCGGCCGGAATAAGATCGTCGTTTCCTGGAAGCCCCAGGCGAAGGCCGTGAGCTACCGGGTCTACTGGCGTAAGGCAGGTTCGAAGAGCTACGGCCGCCGGACGGTGGGGAGCAGGGTTCGGTCCACCACCCTGACGGTCGCCTATAAGACCAGGTATATCGTTTATGTTCGGGCGGTTGGCAGATACAGCACGATCAGCCCCTGCTCCGCCGGGAAGAGCGCGGCCACCCTGTCGAAGCCGGCGCCCGCCCCTTCCAGATATGAGAAGGGCCTCGCCGCTTACATCCGGAAGGTGAACCGGAATGTGTCAGCGGCCAACGCCCGCAGTATGGCGGCCAGCTTCGTCTACTGGGGGAAGAAATATAAGGTTCGCCCGGAGATTCTGATGGGCATGGCCCAGTGTGAGAGCACCTTCTACCACCGGGCGAAGAACCCCGCCGGTTACTACGGCCTGATGCAGACCTCCGCCCTCCTGGGCCGGAAATACGCGAAGGTATCTCCCAGCCAGCTCCTGAACGCGCATCACAGCATCCACACCGGCGCGGCTTATCTGAGAGCGAACATGAACGCCTTCGGCAACAATTACGTGAAGGCCATCTCCGGCTACTGCTACGGCACCGGCGCTGTCCGGCGCGGCCGTTACAGCGCCAGCTACGCGAACAGGCGGATCCGGATCGCGAATAATATCACCGCCTTCCTGAAACGGAATAAGTACATCTAGGCCGCGGGAAGGCCGGACCCCGGGCGCGGCCGGACCGCCGCGGAAAGGGAAAAAAGAGAACGCGGCGTGGCGGAATGCCTCCCGCCGCGCCGCTGACATCGCCCCCGAGGGCTGTCTGAAGCGAATGCTTCGGGCGGCCCTTTTTCTCGCGGGAAAGTAGAACGCCTGGCCAGTTGACATTTGTCAGGCCGGCCGCTCCGTGGTATGATAATCTGTATATCTATGCTGAAGGAGAACGTATGAAGAAAACAGACATCGAGCCGGTCTTCTTCCAGGGGGATCAGCTGATCATCCTGGATCAGACCCTGCTGCCGGGTGAGGAGATCTATACAGAACTGAAAACGAAGGAAGAGGTCTGGACAGCGATTAAGACCCTGGCGGTCCGGGGGGCCCCGGCCATCGGGGTCTGCGCGGGCTATGGCCTGTTCGTGTCCATGCGGGGGTTCTCAGGGTCGGATCCTGCGGCTTTTCTGACCCAGGCGGAGGAGACCGCCCGCTACCTGAACAGTTCCCGGCCGACGGCCGTCAACCTGTCCTGGGCCCTGAAACGGGTCATGAGCGCCTGCCGGGAGGCCTTTGATGGAGGCGAGCGGGAGGTCGGCCGGCTGAAGGATGCGATGTTCCAGGAGGCGGACGCCATCTGCCGGGAGGATATCGCCGCCTGCCGGGCCATGGGCGAGTACGGCCTGTCCCTGCTGCGGCCGGGAATGGGGGTCCTGACCCACTGCAACGCCGGGGCCCTGGCCACCGCGAAGTACGGAACCTGTCTGGCCCCCATTCACCTGGGACAGGCCCGGGGCTACGGTTTCCACATGTTCTGCGACGAGACCCGGCCGCTCCTTCAGGGCGCCCGGTTAAGCGCCTGGGAGCTGGTCCGGGACGGGGTGGACGTGACGGTCATCTGCGACAACATGGCTTCCCTGGTCATGAAGCAGGGGAAGATCGACGCTGTGGTGGTCGGCTGTGACCGAATGGCGGCGAACGGCGACGGAGCGAATAAGATCGGGACTTCCGGGGTGGCTGTCCTGGCCCATGAATACGGGATTCCCTTCTACATGTTCGTGCCGACCTCCACCATCGACCTGTCCACGCCCACCGGGGCCGATATCCCCATCGAGGAGCGGGAGGGCTCGGAGATCGGGGAGATGTGGTACCAGCGAAGGATGACGCCGGAAGGGGTTCACTATTTCAACCCGGCCTTCGACGTGACAGACGCGAAGTACATCACCGCCGTAGTGACAGAGAAAGGGGTGGTCCGGCCGCCCTATGACGTGAACCTGCGGCGGATCGCCGGGGCTGGCCGATGAGCTATAAGGTCAGCCTGCCCGTCTTCGAGGGGCCATTCGACCTTCTGGTCTACTTGATCGAGGATGCCCAGGTCAGCATCTATGATATTCCCATCGCGGAAATCACCAGCTCCTACCTGGCCTACCTGAAGAACATGCGGGAGCTGAATGTGGATCTGTCGTCCGAGTTCATGGTTCTGGCGGCGGAGCTTCTCCAGATCAAGAGCCGGATGATGCTGCCGCGGAACCAGTCCGTCCAGCAGCCTTCCCCGGTAGAGGATCCGCGGAACCAGCTGGTGGAGCGGATCATCGCCTATAAGCGATGTAAGGCCAGGGCAGAGCTCCTGGCGGAGCGTGCCCGGGCCATGGAGGATGTTTTCACCAAGCCCCAGGAAGACCTGTCGGTCTACCTGGAACATCCCGATGAGGTCCTGGACCTGAAGCCGGACGCCTTCGCCCGGGCCTTCCAGGCCTTTCTCCGGCGAAAGCAGAAGACCGACGAGATGCGCCGGCGCTACAGGATCCTGGCCCGGGACCGGCAGGCCATGGAGGATAAGATGCGGTCGGTGGCCGGACGGATGCGGTCGGTCCTCTGTCAGGGCGGAGACCGGATGCTTTTCTCGGACCTGCCGGACCCGGCCGGCGGGAACGGAGACACGGTGGTCAGCTTTCTGGCTGTCCTTCAGCTGATTCGGGACCAGTACCTGGACGCGGACCAGGAGGCCCTGTATGGGGAGATCAGCATTCGTCGGGGCAGCCGGGACCTGACGTCCCTGGCGGGCCCGGCTGGGGAGAAGGGCGCCGCCGCTGGGGGCGCGGGCCCTGAGAACGAAGGCGGCGCCAGGGCGGCTGCTGCCGCTGGAACCGCGCCGGGGCAGGGCGCCGCCGGACAGGCGGGCAGCCATGCCGGTCATAAGAGAGAAGAGGGGGACGCGGATGTTCGATAAGAAGACCATTAAGTCAGCCTTCGAGTCCATGCTCTTCATGTGGGGCGAGCCCCTGCAGGCGAAGGACGCGGGCGCTGTGTTCGGGCTGCCGGAGCAGGAGGCGGTGATCCTCTTCCAGGAGCTGGCCAGGGAATATGAGGAGGACGGACGGGGGATACGGATCCGCCAGGTGGCGGGAAGTTTTCAGTTCGTCACCCCCGCCGAGAACGCGGACTTCGTCCGCCGCCTCTGCACCCCGGTGAAGATGAAGCGCCTGTCCCAGGCAGCCCTGGAGGTTCTGGCCATCATCGCCTACCGGCAGCCCGTTACGAAAGGCGAGATCGACCAGGTCCGGGGCGTGAAGTGCGACCGGGTGGTAGAAGGCCTTCTGGCGAAGGGCCTGGTCCGGGAGGCCGGCCGGTCTGACGCCGTGGGCCGCCCAGTCCTCTACCGGACCACCGAGGATTTTCTGGCCCAGTTCGGCTTCCGTTCTCTGGACGATCTGCCGGAGATCGAGGACGTGGACGGGGCCTTCGGGCTGGACGCCGGGGATGAAGAGGGGGACAGCCGTCAGCTGGTCCTGGATATGAGCGGGAAAGAAGGAGGTCAGAATGGGTAATGTCGTGCTGGTAGGCATGCCGTCCAGCGGGAAAACCACCGTCGGCATCGCGCTGGCCCGGGTCATGGACCGGAAGTTCGTGGACCTGGATGACCGGATCGCCGCCTGGGAAGGCATGAAGCTGCAGGAGATTATCGACAACAACGGCAATGAGTACTTCCATTATATCGAGCGGCAGGTCTGCCTGAACTTCAAGGAAGACAACATGGTGGTCGCCACCGGCGGCAGCGCCATCTACGCGGAGGACGCCATGGAGAAGTTCCGGGAGAACGGGGTCATCGTTTACATCCAGATCTCCCTGCAGACCGCCGAGAAACGTCTGACCAACCTGGCCACCCGGGGGGTGACCCTGGCGCCGGGCCAGACCATCGCCGACCTGTATGAGTATCGGATCCCCTTCTATGAGCGGCACGCTGACCTGACCGTCCAGTCCGACGGCCGGTCCGTCGCCTCGGTGGTCCTGGACATCCTGACCCAGCTCAACCGCTTCAAGCCCCGTCTGATCACCGAGCCTGTGATCTGGTAGGCCGCGGCGGAGGCCTTTGTCCCACCGGCTGGCCCGCCTTGACAAAGGCCGGCCCGGCAGTTAGAATCTAACTAAACCTAGTCAGCGATTCAGAAAGGTGTGATCGATATGAAGAGAATCAAGACCCTGGAAACGAGAAACCTGAAGGCCAGTCTGAAGGACGGCGGCTGCGGTGAGTGCCAGACCTCCTGCCAGTCCGCCTGCAAGACCTCCTGCGGCGTGGCCAACCAGAAGTGCGAGAAGAGCCTGTAATGATCCATCAGTACAGGCTGAATGGCTTCAACATCGTTCTGGATGTGAACAGCGGTTCGGTACATTGTGTGGATGATGTCGCTTATGACATCATCCGCCTTTTTTCTCAGGCGAAAGATGAGGGGAAAGAGCCGGACCGGGAAGCGGTCAAGCGGGAGATTCTGAAGACCTACGGGGAAGGCGGAGAGAAGCGGCCGTCGGCGGGAGACGGGGCGCCGGCCGGCGCGGCGGAGGAGCCTCCGGTCACTGCCCGGGATGTGGAGGAGACCTTCGCGGACCTGGATGATCTGATCCGGGAGGAGAAGCTTTTCGCTCCGGATGGCTTCGCCCCCAGCGCCGGGGTCCTGAAGGACCGGCATACCGAGGTGAAGGCGCTCTGCCTCCACGTCGCCCACAGCTGCAACCTGAACTGCTCCTACTGCTTCGCCAGTCAGGGCAACTTCCACGGGGACCGGGCCCTCATGTCCTTCGAGACCGGGAAACAGGCCCTCGATTTTCTGGTGGCCAATTCCGGCGCCCACCGGAACCTGGAAGTGGATTTCTTCGGCGGCGAGCCCCTGCTGAACTGGGACGTGGTGAAGCGGCTCGTGGCCTACGGCAGGTCTCTGGAAGAAGGGAACGGCAAGCATTTCCGCTTCACCCTGACCACGAATGGGGTCGGGGTCACTGACGAGGTCATCGATTTCGCCAATCGGGAGATGAATAATGTCGTCATGAGCCTGGACGGGCGGAAGGCGGTCCACGACCGTTTTCGGACCTTCCTGGACGGCAGGGGCAGCTACGACGTGATCGTGCCGAAGTTCCAGAAGTTCGCGAAGGCCAGGGAGGAGGCCGGTCTGGAATATTACATCCGGGGCACCTTCACCCACGCCAACATCGACTTCACGGAGGACCTCTTCCACATGGCTGACCTGGGCTTTACCCGTCTTTCCATGGAGCCTGTGGTGAGCGCCCCCGGCACCCCCTACGCGCTCACGGAGGAGGACCTGCCAGAGATCTTCCGTCAGTATGAAATCCTGGCGAAGGACATGCTCCGCCGGGAGAAGGAGGGCCGTCCCCTGGTCTTCTATCACTACATGCTGGATCTGGCCGGCGGCCCCTGCATCTATAAGAGGATCTCCGGCTGCGGGTCCGGCACCGAGTATTTCGCCGTCACGCCCTGGGGCGACCTTTACCCCTGTCACCAGTTCGTGGGCGAGGACCAGTTTAAGATGGGCGACATCTGGCAGGGCATCACCCGGGAGGACGTCCGTCAGGACTTCAAGATGTGCAACGTCTACGCCCGGGAAGAGTGCGGGGACTGCTGGGCCCGGCTCTACTGTTCCGGCGGCTGCGCCGCCAACGCCTTTCACGGCACAGGCTCCATCCGCGGGGTCTACGATTATGGCTGCCGGATCTTCCGCAAGCGCATGGAGTGCGCCATCATGATGAAGGTGGCGGAAGCCTTCAGCCAGGAAGGCGCTGAATAAGGGAGAGACCGCGGCAGGGCGCCGGCCCGGCGCCGGGTCTTCGAGTCATCGAAGCAGGCGCCGAGCGGCCCCTGCTTTCTCATTCTGGGGCAATGAGCCCCGTTGAGTACGCGAAGCGTACGAAACATAAAACCACCCGCTACGCGGGTGGAAGCCAACTTGTTAT
>CACZTH010000141.1 GCA_902784035.1 uncultured Eubacteriales bacterium | reverse complement strand
CCCCCATGCTTTCGGCCAGCCGGGCGTGCATCACCAGGTGCCGGTGCTCGCCATGAACCGGCATGAAAAACTTCGGCCGGATCAGGGCGTGAATCAGCTTCAGGTCCTCCTGGCAGGCATGGCCGGAAACATGGATGTCCGCCACGTCGCTGTAGATGACGTTGACTTCCTTGGCATAGAGGCGGTTCACGACATTCGAGACCATCTTCTCATTACCGGGGACCGGCGTCGAGGAAAGGATGACCGTATCGCCCTTCTTCAGCTTCACATCCCGGTGTTCGTCCGCCGCCATCCTGGTCAAGGCGGACATGGGCTCTCCCTGGCTCCCTGTGGTGATGATGGTCAGCTGATCATCCGGCACATGACGGGCCTGGTTCAGCTCCACGAAGGCGGACTGGGGGAACTTCAGGTAGTCAAGCTCCACCGCCAGCCGGACCACGTTCTCCATGGACCTGCCGGAAACGGTGAATTTCCGGCCGTACTTGATGGACAGGTCGATGATCTTCTGGACCCGGTGGACATTCGAGCTGAACGTCGCGATGATGATCCGCTTCTTCACGTCCCGGAAGACCCCGTCTAAGGTCTTCCCCACCACCTGCTCGGAGGGGGTGAACCCCTTCCGCGTCGCGTTGGTGCTGTCCGCCAGCAGGAGATCGATGCCCTGGTTGCCGAGCTCCGCCATCCTGCCCAGGTCGATGGGATGTCCATCGATGGGCGTATAGTCTACCTTAAAGTCGCCGGTGTGGAAGATCCTGGCGGCGGGGGTCTCGATGTAATAAGCCAGGGCGCCGGCGATGGAATGGGTGGTCCGAATGGCTTCGACCTTAAAGTCTCCGATCCGGATCACGTCCCCCGGCTTGATTTCCCGGAGGTCCCCGTGCATGCCGTGTTCCTCCAGCTTGTTCCGGATGAGGCCCAGGGACAGGGCCGTTCCATAGATCGGCAGGCTGATCCTGGTCAGCAGGTAGGGTACCCCGCCGATATGGTCTTCATGGCCATGGGTGATGATCATGCCGCGGATCTTATCCTGATTCTTAAACAGATAATCGAAATCAGGGATGACCACGTCCACGCCGAACATCTCATTATCCGGGAAGGACATGCCGCAGTCGATGATCAGGATCTGATCCTTATATTCGAGGACGGTCATGTTCTTTCCGATCTCGTCCAGGCCGCCGATGGGAATGATCTTCACATTCTCCGCCAGCTTCTTTGGCCGCGGGTTATCGCCCTGGACGTTCTTATGCCGGGAGACGGGGCGGTTGTGCTGCGGCTCCCGGACCTTCAGGCCAAGTTCCTTCCCCAGCTGCTCGCTGTCGGGGAGCGTCTGGGCCTGGTTCTTTATCTGGGAGCGGTCCCTCTGCGGACGGCCGCCGCCGTTTCCGCTCCGTCTGCCGGCTCCGCTCCTCCGGCCGCTTCCGGCCTTCTGCGCGGTCTGCCCGGCATGGGAGGCCGCCTGGGGCTTCTGAGGGGACCTGCGTCTCCGCTGGCCGCCCTGCTTCGGTGCTTTTTGTCCCTCACCAGAAGGGCGTGCTTTTCCGTTGCTGTTATTCGTTGTCGCCAAATGTTTCACTTATCCCTTCTACCGGACGACGAAATTCACAAGTCTCCCGGGGACCGCGATGGTCTTCACCACGGTCTTCCCTTCCAGAAGCGGCTTCACGGCAGGGTCTTCCTGGACAGCGGCGGTCAGGCTCTCTTTGCTGAGTCCGGAGGGGACCAGCAGTTTTTGCTTGAGCTTGCCGTTAAGCTGAACGATGATTTCCTGCTCATCCTTCACCAGGGCTTCCTCAGACCAGGTCGGCCAGGAAGTCTTCACCAGCGGAGTGCTGTGGCCCAGGTTCTGCCACATCTCTTCGCAGATATGGGGCGTGAAGGGATCCAGGAGCGCCACCACCGTGTTGACAGCCTTCATGTAAAGGCCTTCCTGAATGTGTTTCCCGCTTCTGTACTTGTAGAGGGCATTGACCAGTTCCATGATCGCGCTGATGGCGGTGTTGAAATTGAAACGGTTCGCCACATCCTCGGTCACCCTCTTAATCGTCAGGTTCAATGTGTAGTTTAGATTCTTGTCTTCCTCCGAGACAGCCTCGAAGGGTTTCTCTTCTGTGCCGTAGGCGGTCACCGCGTCATAGACCAGGCGCCAGACCCTGTTCAGGAAGCGGAAGCTTCCTTCCACGCCCTCGTCCGACCAGTCCAGCTCCCGCTCAGGCGGGGCGGCGAAAAGGATGAAGAGTCTGGCCGTGTCCGCGCCGTACTTCTTCATGATCTCCTCCGGGCTGACCACATTGCCCACGGACTTGCTCATTTTTCTGAAGACACCATTCTCGTCGGCCTTATTCACCATGCCCTGAGTCAGCAGGTTCTGGAAGGGCTCGTTCTGGCTTACCAGGCCCAGATCATGGAGGACCATCATGAAGAAGCGGGCGTACATCAGATGCAGGATGGCGTGCTCCACCCCGCCGATGTACTGATCCACGTTCATCCAGTAGTCGACCTTCTCCTTACTGAAGGCTTCCTTCTCGTTCTTCGGGTCACAGTACCGCAGATAATACCAGGAAGAATCCAGGAAGGTGTCCATGGTATCCACTTCCCGCCTCGCCTTCCGGCCGCAGCGGGGGCAGGTGCAGTTGACGAAGGACTTGGACGTGGTGATGGGCGATTCGCCCCTGCCGGTGAATTCCACATCCGTGGGCAGGAGAACGGGAAGGTTCTCTTCCTTCTCGGGGACCCAGCCGCATTCCTCGCAGTAGATCATGGGGATGGGCGTGCCCCAGTACCGCTGTCTGGAGATGAGCCAGTCCCGGAGCCGGAAGCTCTTCGTCTTCCTGCCGATGCCCTGCTCGTCCAGCCAGTCGATCATTTCTCCGATGGCCTTCCGGTTGTTCATCCCGTCAAACCGGCCGGAATTGATCATGGTGCCTTCGGCCACGAAGGCCTGCTTCAGGTCATGGATGTCGATGCTGGGATCCTTCGGCTGGACCACAGGGATGATCTCGAGGTTGAATTTCTTCGCGAACTCGAAGTCTCTCTGGTCATGGGCAGGAACAGCCATGATGGCGCCGGTGCCGTAGCCCATCAGGACATAGTCTGAGATGAAGATCGGGATCTCCTTTCCGTTCACCGGATTCACCGCGTAACGGCCCAGGAAGACGCCGGTCTTCTCCCGGGTCGTGGAGGTCCGCTCGATGTCATTCACATGACGGACCTGCTCGATGTAATCGGTGACGGGCTTTTCGTACTTTGTCCCGCGCACGAATTCCATGACATAAGGATGTTCCGGGGCCATGACCATATAGGTGGCGCCGAACAGGGTGTCGGCGCGGGTGGTGAAGACCTTCAGCGACCGGTCGGTGCCCTTGACTTTAAAGTCGATGTTGGCGCCGAAAGACCGGCCTATCCAGTTCTTCTGCATGACCTTGACCTTATTTGGCCAGCCTGGCAGCTTGTCCAGATCGTCGAGAAGGCGGTCCGCGTAGTCCGTGATCTTGAAATACCACTGAGACAGGTCCTTCTTCGTGACGGGGGTGCCGCAGCGCTCACAGCAGCCCTCCACCACCTGCTCATTCGCGAGCACCGTCTGACAGGACGGACACCAGTTTACCGGATTTTCCTTTTTATATGCGAGACCCTTATTGAAGAACTGAATAAAGATCCACTGCATCCATTTATAGTAGTCAGGGCTGCAGGTCTGGACTTCCCTGTCCCAGTCATAGGACAGGCCCAGGCGCCGGAGCTCGTCTTCCATTTCGTGGATATTGTCCCAGGTCCATTTATCGGGGGCGACGCCATGCTTGATGGCGGCGTTCTCCGCCGGCAGGCCGAAGGAGTCGAAGCCCATGGGATGGAGGACGTTATAGCCCTGCATGGTCTTGAAGCGGGCGATTACATCGCCGATGGAATAGTTTCGGACGTGGCCCATATGGAGCTTACCGGAGGGATACGGGAACATGACCAGGGAATAGAATTTCTTCTTCTCCGGATCCTCCGTCACATGGAAGGAATCATGATCCGCCCAGTACTTCTGCCACTTCTTCTCAATCTCACTGAAATTGTATTTCTCTTCCATCACTCAGCCTCCAGCTCCAGGCGGTCACAGTCGCCCCAGATGTTTTCCAGTTTATATCTGTTTCTCATTTCCTCGGTCAGGATGTTGACCACCACGCTGCCGAAATCCAGCAGGATCCAGCCGGTCTGGCCCTTTCCTTCCACGCCGATCGGAATTTCGCCCGCGGCGGTCAGGCGCTCTTCCACGTCGTCCGCCAGGGATTCCGTCTGCCGCTGGGAGCTGCCGGTGGCGATCACCAGATAATCGGCGAAGGAAGAGGCCTGAGAGACGTCGATGGCTACGATGTCGGCAGCCAGCTTCTGGTCCAGGACCCTTGCCGCCTCCAGCGCGAGTTCTTTGCTTTCCATGTGCTTTTCTCCTGCTTTCTTTTCGTAATATTGGGCTGCCCGGAGGGTGTCCGGGTCCAGATATTTCCCCTGCCCCCGGATGTAATCCACGGACCGCTTCAGGGAAAACAGACAGGCCTGGTCGAGATCGATGTCCATGAGCCGGCGGAGCTCGTCGACACCGGGGTAATTCCGTCCCGGCTCTGCCGCGTCCGCCAGGTAAATGATCTGCTCCAGCTTGGACATGGCTGGTCTGCCGGTGGTATGGTAGCTGACGGCGTTGATCAGGTCCTGATCCGTAACGCCCAGGTCCCGCCGCATGATGGCGGCCGCCACCTTACTATGGGCCAGGTTCCGGTTCCCCTTATACCTGGACGGGAGACCCAGCTCCTCAATCAGGTCATCCAGGTCCCTTTCCTTATACATGTCGTGACAAAGGGCGGCTTCATCAGCCTTCACCGGGTCGGCGCCGTACTTCTCAGCCAGCCGGACCGCCGTCTCCCGCACCCCCTGGATGTGTTTCCGCCGCTTCTCAGAGAGATGGCTCTTCAGGTAGTGTTCGATATAATCTGTGTTCATGAATATAGGTTTCCACCGCCGCGGGGACCAGGCCTGACAGGGGCTTTCCCTCCCGGATCCGTTCCCGGATCTCCGTGGACGAGACGGGCACCTGCCGTCCGGACAGGATCCGGACCCGCGCGCT
>CACZTH010000140.1 GCA_902784035.1 uncultured Eubacteriales bacterium | reverse complement strand
CTCCGGCATCGCCACCTGCCTGATCAGCGGAGTGACCCTGTTCGGCCGGGAGAAATACGACACGGCCGTCCTGGGGATGGACGAACGGTCCGCGCTTCGGCTTTTTCCCTATGTCCAGCCGGACTACCTGGTGGTCATGAACCTGTCCCGGGATTCCATCATGCGGAATGGCCACCCCGAGTACATCAGCAGCATCCTGACCGCCTACATGCCGGAGAAAACCCGGCTGATCCTGAACGCGGACGACCTGATCTGCTCGAACGTGGCTCCCGCGAACCCCCGGAAGTATTTCGGGATTAAGGACATGCCCGGAGACAAGCGGGAGAGCACCAACCTGATCAACGACATGGCCATCTGTCCCCGCTGCCACCACAAGCTGACCCACGAATACATGCGTTACAGCAACATCGGCCGGGCGGTCTGCCCCAGCTGCGGCTTCTCTTCGCCGGCCTATGACTACTACGCTGAGCACGTGGACATCCAGGCTATGACCATGGACTACTGCGCGGGCTCCCGGCGGATCGCCCTGCCCCTTCTGAACGACAGCCTGTTCAATATCTATAATGAAGTCGCCATGGTCACTGTCCTCCAGGAGCTTGGCTACAGCCTTCAGGACGCGGCGGACGTCCTCTCGAAGGTAGACATCACGAAGACCCGGTTCGGGGTCTCTGAGGTGGGGGATAAGACCGTCATCAATCTCCTCTGCAAGGACCGGAACGCCTACGGGACTTCCCGGGGCCTGGAGTATCTGTCTTCCATGCCCGGGGATAAGGAGATCATGCTTTACAATTTCAACGCCAGCGACGCCAGGCACTGGTCGGAAAACGTCTGCTGGCTCTACGACTGTGATTTCGAGCTCCTGGCCGATGACCGGGTCAAGCAGATCATCGTCTGCGGCGAGCGGGGCCTGGATTACCGGCTCCGCCTCCTGATGGCCGGTGTCCCCGACGACCGGGTCACCTATGTGAAGAAGCCGGACGACGGCGTGGACCGGCTCAAGCTGGTCGACAACGACCATATTTTCATCATCTACGGAACAGATACCATCGCCATGGCGAATCGGCTGAAGGGAGAGATCATCGACCGGATCCAGAAGGAGCGGGACGGCGGCCGGGCAGACGGACAGGCAGGAAGCGAGGCGAAGGAAGCATGAAGATCGAGATCCTATATCCCGAGGTGGCCAACCTCTACGGCGACCTGGGCAACATCCGCTACATCCGGGCCTCTCTGGCCCAGGCCGGCCGGACCCTGGACCTGGTGGAGACCAATTTCGGCGGCCGTCCGGCCTTCCTGGACCAGCCGGACATCGACCTGGTCTACATGGGTACGGTGACCGAGAGCGCCCAGCGTCTCATCATCCAGGAGCTGGGCCGGGTGAAGGAGGAGGTCCGGCAGGCCATCGAAGCCGGTCAGCGCTTCCTGGTCACGGGGAATGTCCTGGAGGTCTTCGGCGAAGGCATCACAGACCTCGACCGGGAGCTCCTGAACGGCGCAAGCCCCGAGACGCCGGCTCTTGGCATCTTCCCCTTCCACACCGAGCGAAAGATGCTCCACCGCTTCAACTCCCTCTACATCGGGGCGTACGCGCCGGCGGAAAACGACGATCCGGTGAAGATCGTCGGCTTCAAGAGTCAGTTCACCCAGTCCTACTATGACGGGGAGATCCCGCCCCTCTTCGTGACGGAGAAGGGGCCCGGCTTCAACCCCGGCGTGAAGGAAGAAGGCATCCGTTATAAGAATTTCATGGCCACCTACATCATCGGACCGCTTCTGGTGCTGAATCCCTGGTTCACGAAGGAGCTCCTCCGGGAGGCCGGCCAGGGCGAGGTCCCGCTGGCCCATGAGCAGGCCGCTGTGGATGCCTATGAAGCCCGGCTGAAGGAATACAGCGAGCCGGACCGGGGCTTCTATTATTGACCCGGCCTGAACAGATGTCCCTTTTGAGGACGAACAAAATATCTCCCCACGCACGACCGAACATCGTATATAATTTTCTCAACAAAAACAGACAGAGGAGGTCGATCGGATGGGACGGAATCTGGTGCCGGCTGGCCAGCCCCTGGGGCGGCTCTTCGTTTCGTATGTCAGTCATAGTGTGCTGGGTACCCTCGGTTACTCCTGCTATGTGCTGGTAGATACCTATTTCATTTCGGTGTCGACGGGCGCGGCGGGGATCACCGTCCTGAACCTGTCCATTCCTCTGTATAGTTTCCTTTTCGCCATCGGAGCCATGGTGGGGATCGGGTCCTCGATCCGGTTCGCCCTGGCCCGGGAGATGCGGGACAAGCGGCAGGACCTGTATTTCTCGACGGCGTTCTTCGTCCTGCTCGGCATCGGACTGGCGGCGTCGGTCCTGGGCTTCTGCTGGCCGGGCGGCCTCCTGTATCTCATGGGCGGCCGGGGCAGGATCCTGATTCTGGGGACGCCCTATGTGCGGACCTTCATGCTCTTTTCTCCTTTCTTCCTCCTGAGCTACCTGTTCACGGGCTTCGTCCGGAACGACGGGGCGCCGACCCTGGCCATGGCGGCCACCATCTGCTCCAGCCTTTTCAACTGCGTTTTCGATTATATTTTCATTTTCCCGCTTCGGATGGGTCTGTTCGGGGCGGCTCTGGCCACGGCCATCTCGCCGGTGGTCAGCATGGCCATCTGCCTGATCCACCTGCTCAGTAAGAAGAGCCACGTCCGTTTCGTCTGGCGGAAGCCTTCTGCCCGTCTCCTTCTGGCCAGCTGCCAGCTGGGGGTCCCTTCCTTCATCGCCCAGTTTTCCAGCGGGATCATCACCACCGTCTGCAACCTTCTCCTCCTTCGCCTGTCGGGAGAGACCAGCGTGGCGGCCTACGGGATTGTCACCAACCTGGCCATCGTGGCCTCGGCGCTCTTCGAGGGTATCCAGAGCGGCATGCAGCCCATCACCAGTTCCCTGAAGGGACAGGGCCGGGATCAGGAGGCGGCCAGGGCCCTTCGGATGGGGCTCCTGACGGCGGCAGGGACGGCCCTGCTGGTCTATATCGTCACTTTCGCCGGGACGGACCTCTTCATCGGGATCTTCAATCACGAACGGAACCCGCGGACGGCGGCGGAGCTGGGCGCTATGGCTCACTGGGCCCTCCGCCTCTATTTCCTGGGCTACTTCTTCTCCTCTGTGAATATCGTGGAAGCGGGCTATCTGGCCAGCGTGGGGGAGGGAGGCGCCAGCGGCGTCATTTCCATCGCCAGGGGCTGTGTTCTGGTGGTGGCGTTCGCCTTCTTCCTCGCGGCGGTCTGGGGGTTGCCCGGGGTGTTCGCGGCCTTCCCGGCGGCGGAGCTGGCCACCACGGTCCTGATCGCGGGCTGGCAGCTGCTTGTCCGGCTGCGGCGGGGGAGGCTCAGCCGGGTCTGACGGAAGGAAGTTCGGCATTGACATCCTGCCGGCTCTTTCATACTGTAATAACAGGAGCCCCGCCGGCCGCCCGGGCCGCGGCGGCCCCCGCGTGAACAGAAGACCTGCCCAGTCAGGAGGAAAAGCGTATGACGGAAAAGGTCACCAATTATCAGTGTCCGGCCTGTACCGGCCCTCTCCATTTCGACCCGGAGAGGGGAAAGCTGGCCTGTGATTACTGCGGCAGTACCTACACAGTGGAGGAGATCGAGGCCTATTACCGGCAGAAGGACCAGAAAGCGGCGGAGGCCCTGGCGAAGGATCAGGCGGAAGAGACAGAAGCGCTCCGGCAGGCCGCTCCCGTCCAGACGAAGGCCGATGCCGCTCCCGGCCCCGCGCCCACGGATAGTCCCGATGCAGGTCCTGCCGCCGGCCCCGACGCCGGCCCGGCGCCCGTGGACGGGCCCGATGCCGGCTCAGCCGCCGGCGACGCCCCCTGGGACACTTCCCAGCTCAGCCAGGACTGGGGGCAGGAGGGTGAGCGGGTCATGGTCCTGACCTGCCCCAGCTGCGGGGCTCAGCTGATCTGCGACGCGGCAACCGCCGCCACGGCCTGCCCCTACTGCGGGAACCCTTCCATCATCCCGGGTCAGCTGACAGGAGCTCTGAAGCCCGATTACGTGATTCCCTTCAAGAAAAAGAAAGACGCCGCCCTGGAGGCCCTGAAGGGCCACTATAAGGGGCGGCCCTATCTGCCGGACGCCTTCACGGCGGACAACCATATCCAGGAGGTGAAGGGGATCTACGTTCCCTTCTGGCTCTTCGACGGGACCGCCCTGGGGTCCGCTTCCTATGAGGGGCTCCGGACCAGCGTCTACACCCGGGGGGATGATGAGATCACGGAGACCGCTCATTACGACGTGCGGCGGACAGGGTCCGTGTCCTTCTCCCGGATCCCGGTGGACGGGTCGAAGAAGATGCCCGATGAGTAAATGGACTCTATTGAGCCTTTCGACTATCAGGAGATAACCGATTTCTCCACCGCCTACCTGCCAGGATACATGGCGGATAAGTACGATGTCAGCGCGGAGGCCTGCAGCGACCGCGCGGACGCCCGGGCCCGCCAGACCCTGTCGGACAGCCTGAGGGAGACGGTAACAGGCTACACCGCCGTCCTCCCGAAGGGGGAGGATGTCCGCCTCCGGCGGGGCGTCGTGAAGTACGCTCTGCTCCCGGTCTGGCTCCTTTATACGAAATGGGCCGGCCAGGACTTTCTTTTCGCCATGAACGGGCAGACCGGGAAGGTCGTCGGGGACCTTCCCATCGATAAGGGGAAAAGGCGGCGGAATTTCTTCACCGTCTTCCTGGTCACCCTGCTTGTTGCCCTGGCCGTCGCGGCCGCGTCCCTCTTCTTCGTGGGCGGCGGGAAAAGGGTCTCCCACGACGCCGGCGCCAGGCCCCAGGCGGGGGCGCAGCTCTCCTTCGTGACCGACTCAGCGGGTCTCCTTACCGCCCAGGAAAAGGCCGGCCTGGCCGCCCGGGCGGAGGAAATCTCCTCGAAATATGGGGTCGGGGTCTACATCGTCACCGTCCCCGACTACCAGAAATACGTCTCCGGCGGCGACGCCTTCGACGCCGCGAAAAAGATCTATGACCAGGCGAAGCTGGGCTATGGGTCCGGCCGGGAGGGGGTCCTTCTGCTCCTGTCCATGGCGGACCGGGACTACTGCCTCCTCGCCAATGGCGACTACGGCCGCTACGCCTTCTCAGACGCCGGCCGCCAGAAGATGGACGACTTTTTCCTGGACGATTTCGGGGATGATAAGTGGTCCTCGGGCTTCAGCGATTATCTGACCTGGGCCGACCGCTACCTGGCGGCAGCGGCGGAGGGGAAGCCCTACGGCAGTCTCCGGGCGCCGGGCAGTGACGGGCTGGATCCCATGATTCTCCTGGGCATCCTGGCCGCGGTCCTGCTCATCCCCCTGGCCCTGGCGGGCCTGGTGGTGGCGGTCAGGACAAGCAGGATGAAGAGCGTGGCGGCAGGGACGGAGGCTTCGGCTTACGTGGCCGGCGGCCTCCAGCTCACGGAGCGCGTCGACCAGTTTACCTTTGTTACCCACACGGTGAGGCACATCGAACAGGATCATGGCGGGAGTACCGAAAGCTCCGGCTCCGCATCCGGCACCGTTGGAAAATTTTGATCGGAATCAGCTGAAAGGAGAAACATCATGGGACTTATGAAAGCAGCGATCGGATCTGCCGGCGGCGCGCTCGCGGACCAGTGGAAGGAGTATTTTTACTG